>JACDAO010000240.1 GCA_013695405.1 Acidobacteriota bacterium
CGGCGATGGAGACGATCGTCTCGGTGGTCGGATTGATCGGCGTGTTGCTGCTCGACCTGCTGATCTGAGACCCAGCGTGCGAGACGCCCCGTCCGGCCTGGTCCCTTGTGCAATTCTGCCCTTCTGACATTCTGACATTCCGAAATTCCGAGACGCCCGTGTCGACACCTGACGAACGCTTCGCCGCCCTTGGCCTCGACCTGCCGCCCGCGCCCGCCCCGATGGGCGTCTACCGGCCGGCGCTGGTCGAAGGCCCGTACCTGTACCTGTCGGGTCACGGCACCGTCCAGAGTGACGGCACCTTGATCGTCGGGCGCGTCGGGCAGGACCTCGACGTCGACCAGGCCAAGCTGGCGGCCCGGCAGGTCGGCCTCGCGATGCTCGCGACGATTCGCAGCACGGTCGGCTCGTTCAACCGCGTCCATCACGTCATCAAGGTCCTCGGCATGGTCGCGGCGACGCCGGAGTTCGATCGCCATCCCTACGTCATCAACGGCTGCAGCGAGCTGTTCGCCGCGGTCTGGGGCGAGGAGCGCGGCATCGGCGTCCGCAGCGCGATCGGCATGGGATCGCTGCCCAACAACATGCCGGTCGAGATCGAAGCGATGTTCCGCCTCGAGGACGCGTGATGCTGGTGGTCGACGCGCATCTCGACCTGTCGATGAATGCGCTCGAGTGGAATCGTGATCTGCGTCAGCCGGCGGCGGCGATTCGGGCGCGCGAGGCGGGCCTGACCGACAAGCCGGATCGCGGCCGCGGGACGGTGGCTTTTCCCGACTTGCGCCGTGGCGGCGTCGGGCTGGTCGTGGCCACCCAGATCGGGCGCTACGTGGCGCCCGGCAACCCGCTGCCAGGCTGGCACTCGCCCGAGCAGGCCTGGGCCCAGACCCAGGGTCAGCTGGCCTGGTACCGGGAGATGGAACGCGCCGGCGAACTGGCCCCGATCGCCACGCGCGCCGAACTGGACGCCCATCTCCTCGCCTGGCAGCAGCCGACGCCGACCGCGCCGATCGGCTACATCCGCAGCCTCGAAGGCGCCGACTCGCTGGTGTCGGTCGACTATCTGCAAACGGCGGTGCGCGACGGTCTGCGGGCGGTCGGGCCGGCACACTACGGACCGGGCCGCTACTCGCCGGGGACGGATGCGTCTGGTCCGCTCGAGCCACAAGGGCCGGCACTCCTCCGCGAGATGGAGCGGCTCGGCGTCATCCTCGACGTCACGCACCTGAGTGACGACGCCTTTACGCAGGCCCTCGACCTGTTCGGCGGGGCCGTGTGGGCCAGCCATCACAACGCACGCGCGTTGGTGCCGCATCAGCGGCAGCTCACCGATGTCCAGATCCGGCACCTGGTGGATCGCGGCGCCGTCATCGGCGCGTCGTGCGACGCCTGGATGATCGTGCCCGACTGGGTGCGGGGCCAGTCGACGCCAGCAGAAGCGGGCTGCACGCTCGATCGGCTCGCCGATCACGTGCTGCACATCTGCGGCCTGGCCGGCTCGACGCGGCATGTCTGTATCGGCTCGGACATGGACGGCGCGTTCGGCACTGAGCAGTGCCCGACAGAGCTGCAGACGATTGGCGATCTGCCACGACTCGGCGAGGTCCTGGCGCGACGGGGCTTCAGCGACGAGGACGTCGAGCGGTTCGCGTGGCGCAACGTGGTGGAGTTTCTCCGGGCCCATTGGGCCGATCGGGAGTGGGTGACATGATTCCGAGATGGCTGCTGGCCACGTGCCTCGCCGTCCTGACATGCGGACTGGCCGCCCCGCACTCCGCTTGGGCACAGACCGCGACCGCCCACACCCTGCGCGTGATGTCGTTCAACATCCGGTACGGCACGGCCAACGACGGCGACAACCACTGGGACACGCGCAAGGCGTTCCTGGCCGATGTGATCCGCACCGAGGCGCCCGACGTCGTCGGCGTACAGGAAGCGCTCGACGCGCAGCTTCGCTATCTCCTCGAGACCGTCCCCGGATACGCGATGGTGGGTGTGGGCAGAGACGATGGGATGCGCGCGGGGGAGTACTCGGCCATCCTGTACCGCACCGATCGGCTGCAGGTGAGCAGGAGTGACACGTTCTGGTTCTCCGACACGCCGGAGCGCGTGGCCTCGAAGCACTGGGGCAACAACATCACACGCATCTGCACGTGGGCGCAGTTCAGGAGCGCCGAGGGGCGTACGTTCTATCTGTACAACGTGCACCTCGATCACCAGTCGCAGCCATCACGCGAGAAGGCGGTCGCGCTGCTGCGCGCGACGATCGAGGCCCGCGATCCGGTGGCGCCGGTGATCGTCACGGGCGATTTCAACGCGGGGGAACGCAACGCGGCGATCACACGCATCCTCGAGGGAGGCCTGCTGCGCGACACGTTCCGCGTGCGGCATCCCGATGGGACACCGGTCGGGACGGCCACCGGGTTCACGTTCGGCAAGGTTGACGGCGAGAAGATCGACTACGTGCTGACCACGCCCGACATCGACGTGCTCGACGCCGCCATCGTGCGGACCGCGCGCGAGCAGCGCTATCCCTCGGATCACTTCCCCGTGACGGCGACGGTGCGGCTGCCGCCGGCGCCGTAACGTCTCTACCTGTCGGCCTGATCCGCGTGTGGGCGAGCGCGGGCCTCCTGCGCCTCTTCGATCGACCGGAACTTCTGCACACCAGCCCGCCACGTCTTCGGTGTCAAGGCGCGATAGCGAGCGCAGTGACGCAGAAAGCGCGCTGCCTCAGCGCCTCGGCATCCTGCCGGTCGATCGCGCGCACGGTATCGCGCTTGAGTCGATAGAGCGCCGCCGGCGTGGCGACGACAACGCGTATGCCGTCGACGTGCTTGGCTTCCCAGGCGACGGTTTCGAAGCGTGCTGCGTCGCCGGTACGCGCTTCACGCGGTGTCACGCCGACGCCAGGTCGGCCGCGGCGGCGAGCACCTCTGCGGTGTGCGCGTCCACGTTCACCGAATCCCAGCGTCGGGCGACCCTGCCATCCGGTCCGATCAGGTACGTGATGCGCGCGACGCCCATGTACGCGCGGCCATACATGCTCCGCTCCTGCCAGGCGCCATATCGTTCCGCCACCGCATGATCGGCGTCGGCCAGCAGCGGAAACGTCAAATTGTACTTACCTGCGAAGTTCGCCTTGCTCTTCGAGTCGAGGATGCTGATGCCCAGCACTGCGGCCGTGACCTGGCTGAAGTCGGGCAGCGCGGCCTGGAAGCCGCACGCCTCCTTCGTGCACCCGGGGGTGTCGTCCTTGGGATAGAAGTACAGCACGACCGGACGCCCGGCGTAGTCGGCAAGGCGATGGCTCTGGCCCTCCTGATCGGGAAGCGCGAAGTCGGGTGCCGTCTGGCCGGGCGCGATGAGAGGCATGCCGTCATTATCCCCTTGAGCCTTGAGCCCTGAGCCTTGATCCTTGAGCTTGAGCCCGGACTACACTGTTCCTGATGGACATCCCGCCTGTGTCGACGAGCCCCGGACGCGCATGACCGTGGCGCGAAGTCCCTCCCACTTGGCCCCCGCACCGCGCGACGGTCGCAGCCTGACCGGCGACGTCCGGCTGCTGGCGGCGTTCGAGTCGGTCGTGCTCAAGAATCGACGCGACGTGCTGGTCTACCTGCCGCCTGGCTACGACGCCGACGCGCCGCGTCGTTATCCGGTGCTGTACCTGCACGATGGACAAAACGTCTTCGACAGCTCGACCTCGTACGTCGGCCAGGAGTGGGGCGTCGACGAGACCGCGGAACGGCTCATTCACGAAGGCCGCATGGCCCCGGCCATCATCGTCGCCGTCTACCATGCCGGGGTTGCCCGTGCCGACGAGTACGCGCCGACTCGCGACCTGCGCAAGGACGCGGGCGGCCTGGCTGATGGCTATACCACGTTCCTGGTGTCCGAACTCAAGCCGTATGTCGACCGCGAGTTTCGCACCCTGAACGACGGCGCCAATACCGCGGTCGGCGGGTCGTCGCTGGGCGGGCTGGTGACGCTGCACCTCGGCCTGCGCCACCCGCGGGTGTTCGGCGCGCTGGCGGTGTTGTCGCCGTCGATCTGGTGGGATCGGCGGGCGATGCTGATGCGGGTGGCGGCGCTGCCAGGCCGGCTGCCGTGGCGGATCTGGCTCGACGTCGGCACCGCCGAAGGACGCGACACGGTGCGCAACGCGCGGGCTTTGCGTGGCGTGTTGGAGTCGAAGGGCTGGGTCGCGGGGGAGGACCTGCGCTACCTCGAGGTGCAGGGCGCGACGCACTCGGAGGCGGCCTGGGCGGCCCGCATCGAGGACCTGCTGCTGTTCCTGTTTCCGGCGACCGCCGGCCTGACCGCTACGGGTCCTTGCGCTCGCGCGCCTGCTGTTCGATCACCTTGACCTCGGCCGCCACCTTGGCTTTGGCCTCGCGCGACTGCCGGGCCCGGAACGCGCCCTTGATCGCGCCGAGCGCGTCGCCCGCTGGCACGCCGGTCGGGTAGAGATGCGCCCGGAACTCCTGCGGGATCATCATCGACTGCATCTCGTAGTGGTAGATCGGATACCACGGCCGGACATAGCCCGGCGTGATCGTCGTCTGATCGTAGAGCCACCCGAACCGGTAGTCGAGGTCGTCGGGGTGCTCCTCGACCAGCACCTTGTAGTCCGAGCGAATCGGACCGAGGAACAACGAGTCGCCGCTGTGGACGAACTGGCGGCGGATGCGGTCCAGATCTGGCCCCGATGGTCGCGACGGTGCCGCCGGCTGCTGGGCCCATCCGGGGGAGGCGCCGGAGGCGGCACCCAGCAGCAGGACCGCGGCGATCAACGGCCTGAGCGGCGGCATGACAGGTAGGACGCGCATCGGCCGGTGTCGGTCGTTCACGACTCGAGCAGCAGGTGGCCCGGGTCCTCGATGAAGTCCTTGACCTTGACCAGGAACTGCACCGCTTCCAGCCCATCGACGATGCGGTGGTCGTAGGACAGCGCCAAGTACATCATCGGCCGCACCACGACCTGGCCCTTGACCGCGACCGGCCGGTCCTCGATCTTGTGGAGGCCCAGGATGCCGACCTGCGGCGAGTTCAGGATCGGCGTGCTGAGCAGCGATCCGAACACGCCGCCGTTGGTGATTGTGAACGAGCCGCCCTTGAGGTCGTCGATCGTCAGCGTGCTGTTCCTGGCGCGCGCGGCGAAGTCGCGGATGGCCTGCTCGATGCCGGCGAAGGAATGCTGGTCGGCCGACCGGATCACCGGCACGACCAGGCCCTGATCGGCGCCGACCGCGATCCCGATGTCGTAGTAGTGCTTCAGCACCATCTCCTCGCCCTGGATTTCGGCGTTGAGACGGGGGAAGGCCTTGAGCGCGGCGACGCTGGCCTTGACGAAGAACGAGGCGATCCCGAGGCCGACGTTGTAGCGCTGCTTGAAGGCCTCCTTGCGGCGCTCGCGCAGCCCCATCAACTCGGTCATGTCCACCTCGTTGAAGGTGGTCAGTATCGCAGCGGTGCGCTGCGCCTCGACCAGGTTGCGCGCGATCGTCAGCCGCCGCTTGGACATCCGCACGCGTTCCTCGGTGCGGCGGCCGGGTGCGTCGGCGAGACGCGGCGGGGCAGCGGCCGGAGCC
>JACDAO010000242.1 GCA_013695405.1 Acidobacteriota bacterium
CCTCAGGCGCGGCGGTCCTGATCGCTGCCGCCGACGGCGACCTGCCTGACGACCCCGAGACGCTGCGGCTGGCGGTCGTCGCCCACGGCGCGACCGTCGCCTTGACGAGCCTGCATCGACTGATCGAGCGCACGCGGGCCCGTGAGGGTCGCGAGGACGTCGCTGGCGACCACGGTCGCCTCGAAGCGTGGCGGGTGCTGCGCGCCACGGTGCACCAGGCGCTGGCGGGGCGCGGCAGCCGCCTGGCGGTCTACGACTTGCGCGAGACACTGGCCGTGCTCGGTGCCCAGACGCCGGTCGGCATGCTGTCGGCGCTGCAGCAAGTGGCAGACGCCTCGGTGCTCGACGCCGTCGCCGAGGCCTACGCTGACAGCGACGACGCCTGGTTCAGGGGACAGCTGGCGACGATCTTCCGCGAGATCGTCGGACGCGACGGCGTCACGCGCCGGCACGCGGTGATCAGGAAGGTGGCAACGCGGGCGCCGGCCGCGCTGGCCGCGTTGTGGCCGGGAGCGGCGCGTCAGTAGGCCTTGGCAAAGCAGGCCATCACCAGCGCCGGGCGGCCGGTGACAAAGCAGGCCTTGCCCTCGGCCGATGGTGCCGTGAACGGGTAATTCCGGATCGTGGCCTGCGTCTCGGTCTTCACCTGCGCTTCGACCACCGCGTCGTCGCACCACGGCGCGTAGATCAGCCCGGGACGCGCGCCGGCCATCAGTGCCTTGAACTCCTCGTAGCTCTCGGTGTAGTGCGAGCGCTCTTCACGCAGCTGGCGCGCCTTCTCCAGCAGTCCGGCCTGGATGTCGAGCAGCCACTGCGAGACCTGTGGCAACAGGTCGGCCATCGGCACGAACTGCTTCTCGCGGGTGTCGCGGCGGGCCAGTACGACTTGCCCTTTCTCGATGTCCTTCGGTCCGATCTCGAGGCGAATCGGCACGCCGCGCAGTTCCCACTCGGCGAACTTCCAGCCGGGCGTGTAGGCGTCACGCGCGTCGAGCATCACCCGGACGCCCTGGGCGGTAAGTTGATCGCGAATCGCCTGCGCCGGCGGCAGCACGGTCTCCTGCCAGTTGCCGCGCGGAATCGGCACGATCACCACCTGGTACGGGGCGATGTTCGGCGGCAGCACCAGCCCGCTGTCATCGCCGTGCACCATGATCAGGCCGCCAATCAGCCGGGTCGAGACGCCCCACGAGGTCGTCCAGGCGTGCTGTTCGACCTTGTCACGGCCCTGGAACTTGATGTCGAATGCCTTGGCGAAGTTCTGCCCGAGGTTGTGCGAGGTGCCGGCCTGCAGCGCCCGGCCGTCGCCCATCAAGGCCTCGATCGAGTAGGTTTTCGAGGCGCCGGCGAACTTCTCGCTGTCGCTCTTGCGGCCCTCGATCACCGGCATGGCCAGCTCGGTCTCGACGAACTCCTTGTAGACCTGCAGGATCTTCAGGGTCTCTTCCTCGGCTTCGGCCTCGGTCTCGTGGGCGGTGTGGCCTTCCTGCCAGAGGAACTCGGTGGTGCGCAGGAACGGGCGCGTCACCTTCTCCCAGCGCACCACGTTGGCCCACTGGTTGATCAGGATCGGCAGGTCGCGCCACGATTGCAGCCACTTGGCGTAGAGGGTGCCGATGATCACTTCGGAGGTCGGGCGGATCGCCAGTCGCTCCTCGAGCTTCTCGCTGCCGCCGTGCGTCACCCAGGCCACTTCGGGCGCGAAGCCCGCGACGTGGTCGGCCTCCTTCATGAGCAGGCTCTCCGGGATGAACAATGGAAAGTACGCGTTGACGTGTCCAGTGGCCTTGAGGCGGGCGTCGAGCAGGTGCTGGATGCGTTCCCAGATCGCGTACCCGTACGGACGAATCACCATGCAGCCCTTGACCATGGTGTAGTCGGCGAGTTCGGCGCGGCGCACCACGTCGAGGTACCAGCGCGAGAAGTCCTCCGATTGCGGCGTGATCGCCGTCACGAACGCCTCGCCCTTGCCGGCACCCTTGTTGCCGTCCTTCTGCTGCGATTGACTCATCTCACTCTTCCGTCTGCTGCACGTCGCTGCAATGCCGGCCCCACGACGCATCGCGGCGCATGGGGAAATCAGTGCGGTAGTGGCCGCCGCGGCTCTCTTCACGGCGCAGGGCGGCACGGGCCATCAGGTAGGCGACCGTCACCAGGCTGCGCAGTTGCGC
>JACDAO010000276.1 GCA_013695405.1 Acidobacteriota bacterium
GCCACCGCCAGGATCGCCCGCCCGTCCTGGGCGTTCGACAGGGTGGCCGGCGCCAGGGCCCGGATCGCCTCGGCGGTCGCGCTCGGCAGGCCCGCCGGCGCCTGCCACCGGCCGAACGCCGGATTGACCCGGCCCAGTGAGGTCCCGAGCTGCGGCAGCAGGTCGGTCACGAAGTTCGATGCGCGGTTGCGGTAGTAGTCGGCGGTGACGAAGGCACGGCGTCCGACCACGCCTTTGTAGCCGGCTTCCACGGTGCTGATCGTCTCGACCTGCAGGTCGCGATTGCCGACCGCCAGCACGCGCGTCCGATCCAGGCCGCACGACACCCCGAACGGCGTGCACAGGGCCTCGAGCGCCGCGAAGCTGACGGCAGGGGCCGCATCGGCCTGCAGGAAGAACTCCGAGTAGTTCGGCACCTGGAACGCCTGGTTGTAGGTCAGGCGTAGCGCATGCGCGGATCGCGGCGCGAACACCAGCGCCGCCTTAGGCGAGAAGCGGGTCTCGTGCAGCGTGTTGGCGTCGACCCGTCCGGCCACGACCACCTTGAGCAGGCGATGCAACGGCCAGTCGAGCTGACCGAACACCGCCTCGCGGTGCGAAGTCACCGGCTCGGACAGGACCGTCTGCAGCGCGGTGTCCGGGTCGGCCGAGTCCAGCGCCTCCCGGGTTGCCGACACACCGGCGACGTAAC
The DNA here is from genome assembly GCA_013695405.1 of Acidobacteriota bacterium. Lineage (GTDB taxonomy): Bacteria > Acidobacteriota > Vicinamibacteria > Vicinamibacterales > Vicinamibacteraceae > Luteitalea. The sequence goes on from JACDAO010000276.1 coordinate 692, forward strand.
GCAGCCGTCCACCGGCAATGGCGTCGTTGGCCTGCGCTTCGACCTGGCTGCGGCTCGAGTCGACCGCCAGGTTGGCGCCGGTCGTCAGCGCCACCTGCCGCGGCGCGTTGCGTTCCATATAAGAGGCCAGCACCGTCCAGCGCGGCGTCGACAGGTCGACGCGACCCCAGGGTCGACGCACCTCGAGGAACTGGGCCCGTCCAATCCCGGTTTGCGCGACCGGCCCGGACAGATCCGCCACGCCGCCTTCCATGGTCAGCAGCAGATCGCGCGGCAGGTACTTGTCGACGCGCAGTGCGCCCGAGACCGCGCGGTTGCGGTCGCGCGCGAGCGGCACCCGCTCGGTCGGCAGGCAGTCGCCGGCCACACCCGGGGTGCAGGGCACGCTGTACTCGACCTGCCCGACGCGCGACTCGGCGTAGTCACCGTGACTGCGCGCAGTGCCCACGGCCTTGACGAACCAGCCGCGTCCGAGGCCTGCCGCCCAGCGCAGGTCGGCAGTGACGGTGTCGAGCTGCCCGAGCGTGATGCGCGCCGTGCCACCGCGGCTGTCGCGCGGACGGCGGGTGGTCAGGTTCAGCACGCCGCTCGACGCGTTGGCGCCGTACAAGGCGGCGCTCGGTCCGCGCAGCAGTTCGACGCTGGCAATGTCGTCGAGCGGGAAGTCGTTCGCCCCCCACTCTGGCGAGCCGAGGAGCTGGATCGACGGGTCGCGTCCATCGACCAGGACCGCGACGCGTCGGTTCAGCGAGCTGTTGAACCCCCGCGTGTTGAGGTTGTAGTCGTACACCCCGCTCTGCGTCACCTGGACGCCGGGCGTGAACTCGAGCACGCGCGGCAGCTGGCCGTGCGAGGCGCGGCGTGCGATCTCGTCGGCGGCCACGCTGGTGACCGCCCCTGGGGCCTCGATGATGCGTTCACTCTGCCGCGAGGGTCCGTTGACCACCAGTGCTTCGCTGAAGCCAGCGGTCCACTCGACGACATGCTCGACCGTCGTCGTCGCCGCCGCCGCGACGACGACTGGCTCGATTAACGCGATCCGTTCGCCCAGCACCAGGGTCAGCGACTGCGTACCGGCCGCCACGTCCGCCAACGCGAAACGCCCCTCGTCGTCAGTGATCGCGGTGATCGACGTGTCGTTGACCACCACGGTCACGCCGGGCAGCGGAGCGCCATCTGCGAGGATTCTGCCTTCGATGCGGCCGCGTGAGGACTCGGCGAGCGGCTGTCCGGCCGCCGCGGCGCTGGTCAGGCTGCCGACGAGCCACAGCGCCAGCAGGCACCAGCCGGCTCGTCGCACGACGGTTAGGACTTGGCCTTGCCCGCGCACTGCTGCACCGAGCAACTCGGCCACTGCACTCTCGTCATGTA
>JACDAO010000763.1 GCA_013695405.1 Acidobacteriota bacterium
ACCGCCTGCTGGGCCTCCGCATACGCGGCTGGGGCATAGGTTTCCGCCTCGGCAGCAAGCGCCGCGACACGGGCCTTCGCTGCGTCCACGCGCGCGGTCGGTGGGTCGCTGCAGCCCGCTGCCCATACCGCAACCGACAGGGTGATCAGTGCCTTCGCGATCGTGCCCATGGCCACCTCCGTGTCCAGAGACTACGCGCAACGGGCCCTAAAGGCGGGCTAAGGCCGGACTGACGCACGGTCCGGGCCACCCGTGATTCCGCCCAGCAGCACGCCGTACAGCAGGTGGCCGATCAGCGAGCCCATGACGGCCATCATCCCGCCCATCGCCATGCTGAAGAACCCCGCACCCATCATGGGCATCACGACGGTCTGAGCCAGCAGCCACAACACCACGCCCCAGGCCGCGCCCTTCACGAGCGGTCCGCCCGGCAGCCACCGATACAGCACATACGCGTAGACGAGCGGAAAGATAACGGTGCCGTTGACGAAGTGCATCGCCATGCCGGCCGCCCAACTGCCTCCCATCATCGATCCGAGCATCTGGGCAATGTCCATGTTGAGGCCCATCATGGGCGCCACCGTATACATCATCCCAGTCATCGCCATCGTGCCGACCAGCCCACCTGCCATCGACCGTCCCACATTCAAATGCATCACAGTCCCTCCCCGCTCTGGTTGGAAATATTCACGCGGCGCCTGCACCCGCAGGCTCGCGCCGTTTCGTTCGCGCTCGTTCCCCCGCCTGGAAGCCCAGGCCAGCATACCGGGCAGCGAACACCCAGGCAGCCACGATGGCCACGTTCACCAGCGCCAGCCATCGCACGCTCGCGAAGTCGGTCAGCCACATCGAGGCCCCGAGACTGATGACCACGGCGACGGCCTTGGCGGCACGCTGCACGAACATGTCGATGAAGGCCTTGGCGTGGTACTTCTCGTCGCGGGTTGCGGGCACGTACAGAGCTTCTTTCGCCGACTGGTTGATCGAGTAGCTGAACCCGTTGTCGGCCGTGTTCAACAGGCTGCCGACCGACAGGATCGGCAGCATCAGGAACGCGGTCGATCCGGCGAGGAGGGTCGCCGGCAGTACCAGGAGCGCCGTGCCCAGTCCGAAGCGGGTCATCACCAGGCTCGTCAGGAAGAACTGCACGAACATCGAGACCCAGTTGGTGAGGGCAAAGACCCGTGAGAACTGCCGACCAATCGCCGGGCCACTCAGGTAGGTACGTCACCGTCGTGGTGAACATGAAGTCGGTAATGGTCGAGGCGATCTCGTACAACCCGACGATGGCCACAATGGACAGCAGGTACTTCGACCTGAAGACGAGGCGCGCGCCTTCGAAGACGGCCTGGCCCGACGTCCACGCGGCGTGCGAAACTGGTGGCGCTGGCGCGACGAATGCGGAACGCGGGGCGAAGCGGCTGGCGAGTTCCGCCGCGAGCATGATGCCCAGGGTGCTGGCAACACAGGTCCAGAGCCAGACCGCGGGAGTGACGACATCGACCCACACGCCCACGAACGTGCTCCCGACCACCCCTCCGACGACCCCCCCGAGCCCGACGATGCCATACAGGCGCTTCGCTTCACCGGTCGACACGCTGTCGTTCAGGAACGCGAAGAAGGTCGCGACCATGAGCGTGCTGAACAGATCGCCGAACAGATAGAACGTCCACACCGTGGGATCCGACGGCTGGCCGAGGATCACGCTATACCCGACGAAGCACGCGATGAAGAACGTGCCGAAGATGTGGACCAGTCCCTGTCGCTGATGCTGCCGTGCCAACCACGTGAACACGATCACGGCGGCAAACGCGACCACCATGTTGAGGATCTTCGCGACCAGTTCCGCCTCGGACGCGGACAGGTGCCACGACAACAGGGTGACGCCCGCGGCGTCGAACTGGCTGATGAACGCCGTCTTCTTGAGCGGCTTCAATATCCAGAATGTCGAAATGATCAGAAAGAAGCACGCCGACATGGCGGCTGAGAACACACGCTCGCCAGGCCGGCAATCGAGGCACGCCTTGAACAACGCCCTTGGGCGGGTCGTCCAGTTCATCGTCTGTCGTGCCTCATCACAGAAGCGTCCGACGGGGCGGCGGGCCGTTACAGAGACGTGTCAGACCCTCGGACCGAGGGTCGCGACGATCGGGCAGGAATCTGGCATCCGCGCAAGGGCGGCTGCCGGATCGCCATGCGCCACGTCTGTGGCGCCCTGTTCGAGATACGGTCGGGCACGCAAGGTCAACACCAGCCACAGGACGCTTGCCAAGAGCAGTGCGTACGTCAGTCCGCCGGTGCCAGGCCACGACCCTGGGTCCAGCGTCGCACGCGGCAGCGCCAGATAGAGTAGCGCCGCGCCGATACCCTCAGCGAGGCGTGTGCCCACCCCGTCCACCAGCAGTCGTGCCTCGGTGCGGCAGCCCGCGCCAATCGGGAGGTAGGCCTGCTCCCAGCTCGATCGGTGAAACGACGACTTCAGTCCGCCTTCTGTCAGCCGCAGCACCGCGTGCATCGTTCCCGACGCGAGTCCAAGCGCGACGGGCGCCAGGCCGACGATGGCGGCGGGCAGCACGAGGAGGGAGCGGGGCAGGCCGATCACTGCCTGCAGGCGGGGCGCCACGAACACCTGCAGAGCGAGCGCCGCGAGATTGAGGCCAATGTAGACGTTGGCAAACAACACCGTACGGGCGGCATCACCACCGGCGTACGCGGACGCCGCGAGATAGAACTGGAACTCGATCAGCAGGCCGCAGACGGCGGCAAGAGCGGAAATGGACAGGAGGAGCCGCACATAGGGTTGCCCGACGGCCGCGGTGAAGGCTGGCGCGACCAGGACCGGCTCGGTGGGCACTTTCACGTCGATGGGTGGAAACCGCCGCTGGGCCAGGGCGATCGCGAGCACGGCGGCGGCCAGGACCACGCGCTGACCAGCAGCAGGCTGCGCGGCTCGACAAAGGGCGCCAGGCCGCGGGCCACAACGGCACCGAGCAGGCCGCCGAGAATCGACGCGGCGCCGACGCGGCTGAACAGGCGTGCCATGCGCAGCGACGGATGTTGGGCGGACTCGCCTGCGAGCATCCACGCCAGAGAGAACAGGCCGCCAAAGACAACGGGAACGACCATGAAGAACAGCGTCATCCCCACCCCGCCGCCAGGCGTACCGACGAGCCCGACACCGGCCAGGACCAGCGCCATCGCACCGGTGGCCGCCAGCCGTGCGCGGCCCGCGCCGAACGTCCGCACGAGCATCAGGAGCATGGCGGCCATCGGCAGCGCGAGCAGAGCCATACCCATGTAGGCGATCGGCAGCGCCCGAATGCCGTCGGCCTGAAAGTAGAGGGCGTCGCGCCCCGTTCGGGCGAGCATGAAGGCGGCCGCCATCAGCAGCATGACACCGCTGACATGGGCGCAACGGCTACCCGAGGGCATCAGACAGCAGCACCAGCAGACCGACGACCAGACCTCGTGCGGACACCCACGCGCCCAGCACGTGCCTCCACGATCGATCCGAGGTCGTCGGTGCCGATGCACCCGAGGCATCTCCCTGCACGGCCGCGCGGATCTCCTGCGCGGTCACGTGGAAATGTGACGCATGCCAGCGGACCACGCCATCCTGCACCAGCAGAACCTGCGGCGATGCATGCCGCAGGCCGAGCCGCCGCGCGATCTCGTTGGAGACCCCGCGGCCCATCTGCACGGACACGACATAGACATCGATCAGCCATGCGGCGTCCCCGACGAGTGTTGCTATCTCTTCGTGGGCCTGCGCGCTCACTCCGCACGTGGCGCTGTGCTTGAAGATGAGGATCGGATGCGTCGATGCGCGGGCGAGCGCGGCATCGAGATCGTCGAGGTTCGTCAGTGTACGTAGCGTCACGCTGTCTCGCTCCTGGTCGCCCGCAGGTGGACCGGCGCGGTCCGTTCCACCGTGGCCCCAGTCATGCAGTCTCGTGGACCGGCCACGCGTTACGGGCGGCCAGCGATCGACCCTGCGCGGAAGCGGCGGCAGACGTCATCGGTCACGCGCCGACACCCCGCGCCCGGTCGAGTTCCCAGGCGGCGGTGATCAAGCCGACGTGGCTGAATGCCTGGGGGAAGTTGCCCAGGTGCTCGCCGCTCGCCCCGTCGATCTCTTCCGCCAGCAGGCCCACGTCGTTCGCGAACCCGCTCAGTCGCGCAAACAGGGCCTCGGCGCGGCCGATTTCGCCCGCGCGTACCAGAGCTGACACCATCCAGAACGAACAGAGGACGAACGTGCCCTCCTCGCCCTCGAGGCCATCGGCGTTGACGCCCGCGGCATTGCGATACCGGAGCACGAGACCATCCCGGGTCAGCTCCCGGGCGATCGCGTCGATGGTCGATCGCATGCGCGGGTCGGTCGCCGGGAGAAAGCCGAGCAGCGGCATCAGCAGGTTGGCGGCATCGAGTTCATCCGAGTCGAACGACTGGGCAAAGGCCTGTTTCTTCTCGCTCCAGCCCCGCGTGAGCACCGCATCGTGAATGGCATCGCGCGCGGTCGTCCAGTCGTCCACCCTCGCGTGCGCGCCGAGGGCGGGGCCGAGCTTCACGGCCCGGTCGAGTGCGGTCCAGCAGAACACTTTTGACGAGAGATGGTGTCGCGGCTCGCCACGCATCTCCCACATGCCGGCGTCGGTCTCCTGCCAGCGCTGCGCGGCGGCATCCGCGAGACTGGCGGCAAACGCCTGGATCTCCGGGTGCAGATCGCCCAGTTGCTGCTGGTACAGGTACAACGTGTCGAGCAGCTCGCCATACACGTCCAGCTGCGTCTGCCGCCAGGCGCCGTTGCCGACCCGCACCGGCACCGAGTCACGCCATCCTCGAAGGTGCGGGAGCTCGCGCTCGGTGAGATCGTGCTCGCCACCGATGCCGTACATGATCTGCAGTGAGTGATCGAGCCCCGCCCCGCCGCCGGCGGCGCTCGTCATGAAGGACACGAAGTTCCCGGCCTCGTCGGAACACGTGCCGATGTACAAGGCCTGCAGCGTGAGGCTCGCATCACGAATCCAGGCGTAGCGATAGTCCCAGTTGCGCGTGCCGCCCACCGCCTCCGGCAGCGACGTGGTCGGTGCGGCGACGATGGCGCCCGTCGGACGGTACGTGAGTCCCTTGAGGACTCGCGCGCTGACGCGCACCAGCTCGCGGTGCGCGCCGTTGTAGATATCGTGCGCGTCTTCCCACGAGCGCCAGGCAGCCGCCGTATCCCGTATCCGCCCGGCCACGTCCGCCGGCGAGGTCGGGGCCGGCGCCGACTGTTCGGCCGGAACCCAGCGCAGGGCGAACGCCGCCTGCTCGCCCTGAGCGACCGCGAAGGTCGACCGCGCCAGACTGCCCGCCACCTCGACGGCTACGTCCGTGTGCAGGATCACCTGGTTCGGACCACCAAAGGTTCGGACTCCGGTCGGCGTCCGCCGGACCAGCGGGCGCACCAGACCGTACTCGGGGCGTGGGGCCCACTCCATGACGAGGTCGACGCCCCCGGAGATGCCCTCCACGAGGCGCATCAGTTCGTGCGGTACGTCGAGGCCGAGGTCATGGCCCCGCTGCCCTTCCGGAACCACGAGCGCATCCAGGAGCCGCACGGCGCCGGTCCCTGTCGTGAACGTGGTCTCCAGCACAAGGCTGTGCGGGAGGTACCGGCGGCTGACCTGGTACGCGCCAGCGGGGCGAATCTGCCAGTGTCCAGCCGCCGGGTCCAGAAGGCGCGCGAAGACGGCGGGGCCGTCGAACCGCGGCAGGCACAGCCAGTCGATCGAGCCGTCCGTGCTCACGAGGGCCGCGGTGCAGCAATCGGACAGCATCGCGTACGAGGCGATGGGCCGATCGCCCGATGAAGGATGTGTCAAAGGGGGTTACCTTTCTGTGGCCCTCCGTACGCGAGGATCAGTCGAGCGGGTGGAGGTCCTGCAGCATGGTGGGAATCAACTCGCTGATGGTCGGGTGGATGTGCACGGCCCGCGAGATCGTGGTGTACGGGGCCTTCGCGTACATGACGTCCAGCACTGAGTGCACGACCTCGTCGCCACCCGCGCCGAAGATCACGGCGCCAAGAATCTCGCGCGAGTCGGCATCGACGAGCGCGCGCATGAACCCGTGGGTCTCGCTCATCTCCCGGGCTCGACTGACCTTGGTCATCGGCCGATGGCCGACGAGCACGCGTCGGCCGGAGGCTCGCGCCTCGCGCGTCGTCATCCCCACGCGGCCGACGGGCGGGTCGGTGAAGAGGGCGTAGCACGGAATGCGATCGCTCAGCCGTCGCGGATCATCGTCCAGGAGGTTGGCGGCGACGATCTCGAAGTCGTTGTAGGACGTGTGGGTGAAGGCGCCACGGCCGTTGCACTCGCCAATCGCCCAGACACCAGGCACGCTGGTGCGGCACTGCTCATCGACGGTGATGTGGCCACGCGCGTCGGTGGCGATGCCAGCCGCTGCGAGGCCGAGGTCGTCGGTGTTGGGCCGGCGACCGACCGCCAGCAGGACGTGCGTGCCCTCGATGGCCGGCGCCCCCGGCGTGCAATCCAACCCGACGCCGATCCCGAGCGGGGCGCGACTCAGTCCGATGCAGGTCGCGTTGAGCCGGAACGCGACGCCCTCGGCCTCGAGGATCTCCTGGAGGGTCGCCGACACGTCCTCGTCTTCGCGCGCAATGAGGCGAGGGCCCTGCTCCACGACGGTCACTCTGCTGCCGAAGCGACGGAACATCTGCGCGAACTCGAGGCCGATGTAGCTCCCGCCGATCACGACGAGGTGGTCCGGCAGGACGTCCAGGTCGAGGATGCCGGTGTTGGTGAGGAACGGTACGTCCCGGACACCGGGCATGTCGGGCACGACGGCGCGGGCCCCGACGTTGATGAAGATCCGATCGGCCTCGAGCACCTCGCCAGTGACGTCGACGGTGTGCGGCCCCGTGAACCGCCCGTGCCCCTCGTAGACGGTGAGGTTCGGTGTGTTCTTCATCCATCGCTCGACGCCTTCGTTCGACTGGCGGACCACGGCGTCCTTGCGGGCCTTGACGCGCGCCATGTCCACCCGCACGTCACCCCCCGTGGTGAAGCCGAACTCGTCGCCGCGCCGCGCGACGTGGATCGCCCGCGCACTCGCCACGAGTGTCTTAGTCGGCACGCAGCCCGTGTTCACGCACGTGCCGCCGAAGCGGCTACGCTCGAGCACGGCTGTTCGCCGACCGCCTTTCGCGAGACGTGCGGCAAGCGAGGGCCCGGCCTGGCCGGTCCCGATCACGATGGCGTCGTAGCGCACTGGCATCGCATTACACGATACGTCAACAGGGTGGACGACGTGGCGCCACCGCGGCATCACACTGGCGCCGTCACGAGCGAACAGTCCGCATGCCGGCCCAGGCGTTACGATCGACGGAGATGGTCGCGGCGATGCCGCCCGTCGCGGTCACCCGGAGTCACGGAGCATTCATGAAACGTATTCTCGTCTTCGACGTCAACGAGACACTGCTCGACGTTCAGGCCCTCGATCCGGTATTCGACGACGCCTTTGGCCGCGGCGACGCACGGCGGGAATGGTTCTCGACGTTGCTGCTCTACTCCGGGGTGGCGAGTCTCGCCGGCCCGTACGAGGAGTTCTCGACGATCGCCGGGGCGGCACTCGACATGACGGCCGAGCGCCGCGGCGTCCGGCTCTCGGCCGTGGAGCGCACGGGCATCCTCAGGGGCATGCTGGCGCTGCCCGCGCACCCGGACGTGCCGCGTGGACTGCAACGCCTGCGCGACGCCGGCTTCCGCCTGGTGGCGCTCTCCAACTCGAGCCAGGCCGCCCTCGAGGCACAGTTGACCAACGCCGGCCTCTCCCCGTTCTTCGAGCGCAGGTTCTCGGTGGAAGCCGTGCGCCGCTTCAAGCCGGCGGCCGAGGTCTACCAGCTGGTTGCGCGCGAACTCGGTGTCGGGACCGGCGACCTCCGCATGGTCGCGGCCCACGCGTGGGACATCGTCGGCGCGATGCGGGCCGGCTGCTCGGGCGCATTCGTCGCGCGTCCCGGCGCCGTGTGGTATCCCCTCGCGCCTCGGCCGGACGTGGTCGGGCCGGACCTGCCGTCCATCGCGCAGCACGTCATCGCGCTGGAGAGCGCCGCGTCATAGTGCTTGCGACCGACGCGGAGAGCGCCCAACGGATGGCGCGGCAACAGCACGCGCCCGTGGGTGTCCACGCGACGCGTAACGGGCGCACGCGCCGTGGGACTACGTGACATCGCCATGAAGCAGGCCGTGAAAGGCAACGCCGCCTACGCCAGCGTGCACCAGGGCAAGACATACCTCCTCACGAACGCCGACGCGAAGAAGATGTTCGACTGGGCTTGATCCGATCGCGTGGACACCTTTGCAAAGGTGGATACGATGTCTCGGATGCCCGAAAGCCCAGGCCGGCGGCCCCGCCGGCAGTTCGATAACGGCTTCAAAGCCCAGGCGGTCCGTTTGGTGCTCGACGAAGGCAAGTCGGTCGGCGCGGTGGCGCGCGACCGGGACCTCACCGAGTCGGCCCTGCGCCAGTGGGTGGAGCACGCCCATGCCGATCGCTCTGGCCGGCGGCACGGGGCTGACGACCGCCGAGCGCGACGAGCTCGCCAGGCTGCGCAAGGAGAATCGCGGGCTGCGGATGGAGCGCGAGATAATAAAAAAGCCGCGGCCTTCTTCGCGAAGCACCAGGCGTGAGGTTTGCCTGGATCGCCACGGAGAAGACCGCCTACCCGCTGCCGGCCCTCTGTCGCGCCCTTGTCGGGCGCGAAGAACGGGCCGTACAGATGGATACCGGCGATGCGCGCACCACCGGGCGGGGCGTGCTCGTCGCGCACGTGCTTGCACGCGGTAATCATCTCGTGAATCTCTTGCGGGGAACCGGTCGTGGTCGTGGGGAAGATCGTCATCGTCCCGTGCCGCGCGTGGGTCGCGCAGATGGTGCGCACCGCCTGAGGCGTGCCGTCCATGAAGTCCGCTCCCCCGCCACCGTGTACGTGCACGTCCACGAAGCCTGGCGACACCCACCCGCCACGGGCATCGAGCACCTGCGCATCACGTGGTGCCCGCTTGCCGGCCCGGCCCAACTCGGCGATGCGGCCCTCGCGCAACATCAGGCGGGCCTTCGGCAGCAAACCATCGTGCAGGATGGCAGTCGCATCCTCGATCACGATGCAGTAGGCAGGCATGGCGTGAACGCATTCCCCCACGTGCTCCGTGTATAGCCATCGCGCAGCGGGGCGGTCCGGCGGGCCTCACAAGCGAGCCGGATCGCGGCAGACCGGCACGTCGAACG
>JACDAO010000296.1 GCA_013695405.1 Acidobacteriota bacterium
ATGATCGTGGAATGAAATCCAGGGTACACCCGACGTACAAGACGCGGTATCGGGTGGGGAACTGGCGCGCCTACGAGCGCGCACTCGTTCGGCGCGGCGACATGACGCTGTGGCTCTCTCCGGACGCCCGGGCCGCGTGGGGAGTGCCGCCGTCCGGTCGACCTGGCGGGGGATCGGGCGCAGCGGATGTTCGGGCTGGACGCGATCCTCGGCCGAGACGTAGCTGAACATCGCCGTGGGCTGACGGTCGTCTCCGCGCATGCCCGTCATGGTAGTGCTCGGGATCCGCGTTGTCGATCCCTCAGGCGACGTTTTTCAGCAAGCTCCTAGTACTACTTTGTCAGATTGTGTGAGCGATCTGTTTCGCGAATGAGTGCGATCTGTTTTTTGCGTTGGTCAGCGCGCCGTCCTGTCGGTATCGTGCAGCGCAGTGCTCGATCGCACAGCGACCGCGTGGCTGCGTCGGTTGGTGACGTGGCTGGAGCTCTTCGAAGACGGCTTCAGTCGGGAGCGTCAGCGCGGGGCGATGCGTCGCTACGTCACCGGCTTGCTCAACGACAGTCGCCGCAAGTCGATGGAAGCGATGTGGGCGCGCCTGAGCGATCCCGGGACCTATCAAGCGTTTCAACACTTCATCACGCATGCGCCGTGGGACGCCGAGGCGCTGTGGACGCGACTGCGCGCCGTCATCCCCGAGCGCCGCGGCGTGCTGATTCTCGACAGTACGAGTTTCCCCAAGCAGGGCACGGCCTCGGTGGGCGTCGCCCGGCAGTACTGCGGGGCGCTCGGCAAGACAGCCAACTGCCAGGTCGCGGTGACCATCGCGCTGTGGACCGGTGTGCGTGCCTGGTTTGTGGGCGCGTACCTCTACCTGCCCGAGGCCTGGCTGACGTCGCGCCAACGCGTGCGGGCCCGCATTCCCGACGGCGTCGTGTTCCGCCCGAAGGGGCAGCTCGCGCTGACGCTGTGGCGGCAGGTACGCGCGGCGGGCTTCGACATCACGGCGGTCGTCGGCGATGCCGAGTTTGGCAACAACGCCACGCTGCGGCGGGCCTTGCATCGCGCCAAGCTCCCGTATGCGTTGGGCGTGTCGTCCGATCTCACGGTGTTCCTGGGGACGCCCCGGCTGGTCGCGCCACCGGCGGGGACAGGCAAGGGTCGCCCCCGCACGCGCCCGCTGCTGCCACCGGACACCACGACGATCGAGGCCCGGGCCTGGGCCGCCACCCAGCCCCCGCGGCAGTGGCGTCTCGTGTCGTGGCGCAACGGCACGCACGCCCCGAGGCGGGCGCGCTTCTGCGCCACCCGCGTGACGCCCGCGCACGACTGGCGCGAGCGGCGGCTCGCGCCCGAAGTCTGGCTCCTCTGCGAACGCGACTGCGGCCCAGAGCCGCGCACCAGGTACTACCTGGTGCACTTGCCGGCGACCGCCTCCCTGCGGGCGCTCGCGCGCCTCGCCCATCAACGCTGGGCCATCGAGCAGCAGTATCAGGAACTGAAGGACGAGATCGGGCTGGATCACTTCGAAGGGCGGACGCTCCCCGGCTGGCAACGCCACGTCGTGCTGACGGCGATCGCCTACAGCTTCCTCCAGCAGGAACGGCGTCGTCGTGGTCAGACGCATCTGACCTTGCCGCGCGTGCGCGCCGTCATCCAAGAAGTGCTCACGGCGCACTTCTTCATGACGCAACCCCATTACTTCAAGTGGATGCTCGCACTCAAAGACGTGGAGATGCGAAACTGACAAAGTAGTACTAGTCCCATGGAAGCGAATTCTCTAGGACAAATGTCCATAGCTGTGATCTAAAGGGACATGGCCAAGATCGGACGGCCCAGAGCCGAAGTCGTGATCACCGAGAGCGAGCGAGCGGAGTTGACGCGCCTGACGAAGCGCGCGCACGTCAATCGGGCCGTCGCCTTTCGTGCGCGGGTGGTGCTGGCGGTCGCGGACGACGCCACGGACAAGGCCGTCGCGCGCCGCCTGCGTACGACGAAGACGACGGTGGCCAAGTGGCGAGTGCGGTTTCATGCACGCCGGCTGGCGGGGTTGTACGACGAGCCGCGGGTCGGCGCGCCGCGCACCGTGTCCGACGACGCGGTCGAGGCGGTGATTGTAAAAACACTGGAGACGACGCCCACGGGCGAGACGCACTGGAGCACCCGCACCATGGCCAAGGCCGCGGGGATGAGTCATACGATGGTCGGCCGCATTTGGCGCACGTTTGGCCTGCAGCCGCACGTCACCGAATCCTTCAAGCTGTCGCCCGATCCGCAACTGGTCGCCAAAGTGCGGGATGTCGTGGGGCTGTATACGCACCCGCCGCAGAATGCGGTGGTGTTCTCGCTTGACGAAAAACCACAGGTCCAGGCGCTCCAGCGTGCGCAGCCCATCCTGCCGATGGATCTGGGGCAACCCGAACGGCAGACCCACAACTACATCCGGCATGGCACGCTCGATCTCTTTGCCGCCCTGAACGTCGCCACGGGGGAAGTCTTGACGCGGTGCACGGCGCAGCATCGCGCCCAGGATTTTGTGGCGTTCCTCCGCGAGATCGACGCGAGCGTCGAGGCAGGCCTGGCGATTCACGTGGTGTTGGATAATCTCTCCGCGCATAAGGCGCGGGCCGTTCATCGCTGGTTGCTCCGGCATCCGCGCGTCCACTTCCACTTCACGCCGACCTATGCGTCGTGGCTGAACCTCGTGGAGCGCTTCTTTGGACTACTCACGCAGAAGGCGTTGAAACGCGGGTCCCACACCAGCATCCCCCAGCTCCGGGCGGCGATCTTGGCCTACGTCGCGGCGCACAACGAACGGCGCACGCCCTTCACGTGGGTCAAAACCGCCGACGAGATTCTCGACAAAATGCGCCGCTTCGGACTCCGCGTACAGCAGGTGTATGGCCAATGACTGGACTTATCCTAAGAATCACCGATCCAGGGGACTACCTGTAGCAGAGAGAACCGAAAGTATCCCGCGCCGTCGGCGGTCGTTTCATGCACCTGGTTGGTGGCCAGGTTCACAGCAATGATTTTGGCGGACTGGACGGAGGCGCCGCTCGGATCCTTCACAAACCCGTCGAG
>JACDAO010000303.1 GCA_013695405.1 Acidobacteriota bacterium
TGGCCTCCTACACCAACCTCGGCGTCGTCAAGGCGCAGGGCGTCGACCTCGGCGTCCACTACTACGTGACGACCGGATGGCGGGTCGCCGCGTCGTACTCCTGGCTGCAGGTCGAGATCGAGGCGCCGCCACCCGGCCTCGACGCGCTGCTGTTGCCCAACGCCCCGGCGCACAGCGGCAGCACCGGCGTCAGTTACGCGGCGCCGCGCTACGACGTGGCCGCCGACCTGCGCTGGTCCGACGGCTTCCGCTGGTCGGTCGGCGTCTTCCAGGGTCCGGTCCCGGCCTACACCACCGCCGATCTTGCCGCCAACTACCGGCTCTCGCCGCGGCTCGCGATTGGCGTGCACGCCGCCAACCTGTTCGATCATCGGCACTGGCAAGCCTTCGGCGGCGACCTGCTGCGTCGTCGCGTGCTCGCCCACCTGCGGCTCGACTGGTAATCGATCGGCTTCACAAACGGAGCCCGGCTATACTCGCAGCAGCGTCATGTTCGCCCCGGGGGCCCAGCTCGGTTCGTATCAGATCCTCGCGCCGCTCGGGGCCGGGGCGATGGGCGTGGTCTATCGGGCCAGGGACCTCAGGCTCGACCGCGAGGTCGCGATCAAGATCCTGCCCGACACGCACACCGCCAACCCCGAGGCGCGGCGGCGCTTCCTGCAGGAAGCGCGGGCCGCCTCGGCCCTGGACCACGTCAACATCTGCACCATCCACGGCATCGAGGAAACCGAAGACGGCCAGCACTATCTGGTGATGGCCTGCTACGACGGCGAGACGCTGCAAGTGCGTATCGCTCGCGGGCCGCTGGACCTCGCGACGGCCAGTGACGTCATCACCCAAGTGGCGCACGGACTGCACCATGCGCACAGCGCCGGCGTGGTGCACCGCGACATCAAGCCCGCCAACGTCCTGGTTACCCGCCGTGGCGTAGTCAAGATTCTCGACTTCGGGCTGGCCAAGCTCGAAGGGATGGCGACGATGACCCAGGCTGGCTCCATCGTCGGCACGTTGTCGTACATGTCGCCCGAGCAGGTGCGCGGCCTGCCGCTGGACACCCGCACCGACATCTGGTCGGCCGGCGTGGTGTTCTACGAGTTGCTGGCCGGACGAGGCCCGTTCGAGGGCGAGACCCTGATGACGCTGCCCCGCGCCATCACCCAGGGGACGATCCCGATCCCGATTCCGACGCGCGGCGATGTCCCGGCGCCGGTCACACAGATCCTGCGCCGCATGCTCGCCCGCGACCGCAGCGACCGCTATCCGTCGATGGCGGCCCTGCTCGACGACCTGCAGCGGGTGATGGCGGCCGCGCCGGCGGCCACCGCGGTCTACAGCGCGGTCTACAGCGCGATCAGCGACATCAGGACCGTGCCGTCGATTGCCGTGCTGTCGTTCACCGACATGAGCGCGGCCAAGGACCAGGAGTACTTCTGCGAGGGCATGGCCGAGGAACTGATCAACGCCCTGACGGCGCTCGACGGCATTCACGTGGCCGCCCGCCGCTCGGCGTTCCAGTTCAAGGGAGCCGCGGGCGACGTCGCCGAGATCGGCCGCCGGCTCAACGTCGGCGCGGTGCTCGAGGGCAGCGTCCGCAAGTCCGGCACTCGGCTGCGGGTCACCGCGCAACTGGTCGACGTCGGCAACGGCTACCACATCTGGTCGGAGCGGTTCGACAGCGAGGTCGAAGACGTGTTCGCAGTTCAGGACGAGATCGCGCGCCGAGTGGTCGACGCCCTGCGAGTCAAGTTGCTCGGCGATGCGGACCAGCCGCTCGTGCTCCGCCACACCGACAACCTCGAGGCCTACCACGACTACCTGATGGGGCGGCACTGCCGCTTCACGCTGTACGACATCCGCCGGGCGATCGAGAGCTTCGAGCGCGCGGCGCAGCGCGATCCGGGTTACGCCCGGGCGCACGCGGCGCTGGCCGACTGCTTCAACGTGCTCGGCCTGTACGGCGCCCTGCCGTCGCACGCGGCGTCGGCACGGGCGCGGGCCTCGGCAATGCGCGCCCTCGAGTCGGACCCGACCCTGGCCGAGGCGCATGCGGCGCTGGCGCAGGGTCTGTTCCTGTTCGACTGGGACTGGGCCGGCGCCGAGCGGGAGTTCCGCCATGCCCTCGAACTCGAGCCGGCGTCGGTCGAGACCCGCTGCTGGTACGGCTACTTCCTGGCCGCCACCGGGCGCCCGGACGCGGGCCTGGCAGAGGTGCGCACGACCGGCGACCGTGATCCGCTGTCGGCCTACGCGGCCAGCTACGCGTCGGTGATCCTGTACGTCGCCCGGCACTACGACGCCGCGATCCTCGAAGCGCAGCGCGCGCTGGCGATTCAACCGGGCTTCGGCGTGGCGGTCAACAGTCTGGCGCTGACCTACGCGGCCCTCGGCCGCTTCGGCGAGGCGCTCGAGCACGCCGAAATGCTGGTCGACGTCGGCGGGCGCACCGCGCACGCGCTGCAGACGCTCGGCATGGTGCTGGCACGGTCGGGGCGCCAGGACAAGGCGCGCGCAATCCTCGGCGAGCTCGAACAGCGGGCACGCGCCGCCTATGTCTCGGCGATCTGTCAGGCCGACATTCATGCCGCGCTCGGCGAAACCGACGCGGCCTTCGCGCTGCTCGAGCAGGCGTGGACCGAGCGCGCCCCGACCCTGCACACGCTGCGCTTCGAAAGCTCCGACTCGCTCCGGAGCGACCCGCGCTGGGACGACCTGGTGCAGCGACTCGCCTTCCCGGCCTGACCCGCCCACGCTCAAGGAGGACCCTTGCCCGCTCCCGGTGCCGACCTCTGGATCAACACCGTTCGCTACTCGACGCCCGGGCTGATTGCCTTCGGGCTCGGGTGCGTGTTCTGGCTGGTCGCCTACGCCGGCATCCTGCAGCAGGTGCGGCGACGTGGCTTCGTCGAGATTCCGGCGGCAGCGGTGGTGGCCAACGTCTCGTGGGAGTTCCTGTGGTCGTTCGTCTTCACACCGGACACCGGCCGGCTGTTCGTGTGGGGTTACCGCGGCTGGGTGCTGCTCGACGTCTTCATCGTCTACTGCCTGTTCAGGTACGGCCCGACGCAGGTCGTCAATCCGGCGATCCGACGGTATTTTGCGCCGTTCGTCGCGTTCGGCATCGCTTCGTGGACCGCGTCGCTGTACTACTTCGTGCTCGGCGGCTACGACATGTCGATGGGCGCCACCTCGGCGTACGTCATCAACGTGATGATGTCGGCGACCTGGCTGGTGCTGCTGTACAGTCACCCGCCCGAGCTGTTTTCGCCGATGGTTGGCTGGTCGAAGGGCATCGGCACGGCGTGCTTCACCGTGTTCATGTTCGTCGAGCCACTGCACCGCTTTGGCGAGACGGCGCTGGCCGACCGGCGCTTCCTGTTGGTGCTGTGCCTGATAACCCTGGCGCTGGACGTGGCGTACAGCGCGGGCCTGCACGCGCGCCGCCGTGACGCGGCGCGTGGTCGCGCAGCCGCGGCCCGAACCGCCTGACCAGACTCAGGCGAGCCGACGCAGGTCGGCCAGGGTCTCGGGCAGCAGGAACGTCACCGGCCGGCCGTAGCTGCGGTCGATCAGTCGCTGGAAGAACAGGCGGCTCAGGTTTTCGTGCAGGTGGGCATTGTGGTCGAGTACGCGATCGGCCTCCGACCACGCCAGGCTCCACAGCCGCGGCAGCACGCGCAGCAGGGCGCGGGCGATCGGGAAGCCCACCACCGGCGCGAGGCCGACCCGCGCCATCGCCTCGGGTCCGTTGAGGATCTGCATGTAGATGCGCGGCACGTGCTCGGTGCCAAGGCGCCCCAGCACGGTGCGCGGCAGCAGCGCCTTCATCATCTCCAGGTTGGCCTGGGCTAACCGGACGCCGTCGGGGTTGACGGCCGCCTCGGTGAAGTGACGCCGCGCATACGCCTGGTAGAACGCGGCGGCATCGACCAGGGTTGCCGGCACGTAGGCGCTGCTGTGCGGCTCGCCAGCGGGGTGAATGCCGGTCAGCTGCGCGAACACCCGCCACAGGTAGTAGTAGTCCTCAGCCTGCGCCGCGCTGATCGGGATCTCGAGGCGGCGCAGGCCGTCCACCACCAGGTACGAGAACCCCATGATCGTGGCCAGCATGTCCTCGAGGTTGACCGGC
>JACDAO010000339.1 GCA_013695405.1 Acidobacteriota bacterium
CGGGGATGCTGGGCGCGCTGCTGCTGATCTGGCGCGACTGGGTCGCGTCACCCGTGGGCCCCCGCACCTTCGTCGCGGCACCAGCGGGATCGCCGAGTTTCGGCACGCTGGCCGCGGCGGTCGGCAGCGCACGTGCCGGCGACCTGATCAGTCTCGAACCGGGCACCTACCCGGAGCAGCTGATCCTGCCTGATGGCGTCTCGTTGAAGGCCCGCGTCGCCGGAGCGTCGGTGTTCGTCAGGCCGGCGGGTGCGCCCGACGGCTGGGTGGCAATCACGGCGGCGGGCGACGGCGGCGGCACCATTGCCGGGGTGCGGGTTGCCTCGACGCCAGAGGCGGCCATCGACGTCGGCGTCCGTCTTTCCGGTCACGGCCGGTTGCTCGAGTTGATTCAGATCGACGGTCCGGTTCGCACGGGCATCGACCTCGCGGCCGACGGGTCCATGGCCGTTCAAGGCAGCCACTTCTCGCTCGCGGGCCCAGCCATTGTCGTCGCCGCGGGAAGCCAGCTCGAGGTCGCCGGCAGCATCTTCGTGGCAGGGACGGCACACCGGCCATCGGCGACGGGCGGACCGGACGACGGCACCTATCCTCACGCGATCACGGTCGGCGACGGCGCGCGGGTCATGCTTCGTCACAACGTCTTCTCCGGGTTCGGGCCCGATCCGTTCGCGGGGCTGCCGGCAGCCGATCGGGAACAGATGCGCGCCGGCAACGTCGTAGTCACCGCGGGCCCTTCCGCCGTTCGTTGACAGGCCGATCCCCGATGCCCTGGCAGGTCGCAGGATACGAGACCGACGCGGACAAGCCCTTCGACCAGGGCAGTTTCGGCACCGTCTGGCACGGTCGCCGGCTCACCGACGGTGCTCGCGTCGCGCTCAAGCTGGTGCTCAAGGACCACAGCGCCGACGCCTCCGAGCGGATCGAGGCCGAACGCCGAGGCGCGATGCTGCAGCGCAGCTTCCACCAGGCCCACGGCATGGTGCCGGCGGTGTTCGACCTCGGCTACTTCCCGGACGGCGACCTGTTCATCGCGATGGAGCTGATCGACGGCGGCGCGTTGGCCGAGGCGATCGGCGCCGGTCCGCTCGATCCGCACGTCGCCGCCCGCCACGCCGCGGCCATCTGCGTCTTTCTCGAGAAGGCACACAGCTTCTCGACGACGATCGAGCACGATCACTACGACCGGTTGGTGCACGCCGACCTCAAGCCGGGGCACATCTTCGCGCGGCCGTCCGGCGAGGTCATCGTGCTCGACTTCGGCATCGCCAAGGCGCTCGACAAGGCGACCCCGCTCACCACCAACAACTGGGGCACCTCGGCGTACATGTCGCCCGAGCGCCTGCTCGACGGGCGCGTCGACGAGCAGGTCGACTTCTGGTCGCTCGGCATCATCCTCTACGAGCTGCTGGCCGGGCATCGGCCGTACCGGGCCCTGCACGCGCCGTCGCTGAAGAGTCAGCTGGAACGCGCGATTCGCGGCAACGCGCCGCGCGAGCCGCTGCCGGCGTCGGTACCGCCGGCGCTCGGCGCCGTGGTCAGCAAGCTGCTCGCCTACCAGCCGGAGCATCGCTATTCGAGCGCGACAGCGATTCGTGCAGACCTGCAGTCCTGTCTCGATGGCGCCACGCCGTCGGCGTTCGCCGAGTACGACACGCCGGCGACGTCTCGCGTTGACCAGGCAACCACGCCTATGCGAGGCGTCCGCGACCTCGCAAGCGACATGGCCACGACATCCGTGCCCGCGACCGACCCCTTGCCGGCCGCACACGCGCTGTCGGCCGGGCCGGGCGAGCCGACCCTTCCGTTCCAGGTGCCGCCACTGCCGACACCACTGCCGACGCCGAACTCGGCGGCGTTGCGCCAGCCGGCACGGCCGGCACGCAGTCGCCGGCGCCGCCTTGCGCGAGTAATCGCGCTGCTGTTCGCGGTCTATCTCGGCATGTCGGAGATGGCCGGGTGTGTCGCCGCGGAGCGGTTCCGACAGGCGATCGACGGCATCGACGGACCCGGGCTGGACACGGCGGAGTCGAGCTATCGCCGACTTGCCTCGACCGGCGTGCTGCACCTCGGGATGCACATGCGCGTCGACAGGCCGTTGCTCGCGCACCTGCGGGCGCTCGGCACCCGGGTGATCGAGGACTACCGGCAGGATCAGCCGTCGTTGTCGCTGGCCGACTGGAAGCACGCGCAGTACGCCTTGCGCTGGGCCCAGCGGATCGACCCGTCCGACGACGAGACGCGAGCGACGTTGCGGTCCACCGAAGCACACATCCTCCGGATCACGACGCGTCCCGGCCGCTCGGCCACGACCCAGGCGGCGTACCGGCGTGCCATCGATCGCTTCCGCGAGGCGGCGCGACTCGATCCCGACTCGTTCGATCCGTATCTCGGCATCAGTCGCATTGCCGTCTACGGACTTGCTCCCGCCGACGTCGATCTCGCATCCGAGGCGATCATGGCCGCCGAGACGCGCGGCTACACGCCGGGCCGACGCGAACGCGCGCAACTCGGCGACGGCTACCTGCGGCGTGGCGACCTGCTCCGGCGGGAGGCGCGCACGCTGTCCGGCCAGGAGCGCACCCGCGCGCTCGTGAAGGCCCGCGCCGACTTCCAGGGCTGCATCGACACCTTCGAGCCGATCGTCGGATTCGGCCTCGCGGCAAAAAACATCGAGACCTGCAAGGTGCAGATCGTCCGCGTCGACGAGGACCTGGCCGAGGCCATCGAGAAGGCCGTGAGCTGGTGATGCGCATCATCGACACCGAGGTCAGCGGGGCCGGCCGGACAAGTCCGGCCGCTACG
>JACDAO010000368.1 GCA_013695405.1 Acidobacteriota bacterium
GTACGGTTCCAGCCGTCATTGCGCCGCAATTCCAGGATCTCGCGCGCGACTGCCGCGCCGACCGCCGCGCCATCGGCCGCAGCACCCGGCGACAAGGGCGCGAGTGTCTCGGCGAGCGCCGTATCGAACGCGGCCTGCTGGGTTGGCAGCATGGCGACGAGGACGTCGTGCGCGGCTTGCGCGACAGCCGCCTCCGGGGAGGCGCCCGGCGCCGCGTTGACACGCACGTGGTACGGCATGTAACGCGGCTCGATCGAGTTCAGCGCATCGAAGATCGCCACGTGCAGGATGGCGTATGGCCGCGGGAAGAAGATGGTCGCGGGCTGGGCGCCAGGCACGGCGAACGCCGCACTGAGCACCCGGTTCCACTCGATCACCACCTCGGCGGTCGGAGATGTGGCGGGTTGCGCCGTGGCAGGCTGGAACGGGCCCGTGACGAACCCCAGCGTTGCGGCCAGCAGCACGACAGGGGCGCCACACCACGTGCGCGCGCACGATTTCCTGATCTGACCCGGCATCGGTTCTCCTTGCGCAGGCGAGCAGCGAACGGCGTCCGACGCGAACGCATCCGCGGGCGACGGCAGCCGGAGCAGTGCGCCACAACGTCGTCAGACGCGCCGTCACCTGTCACGCGGCACGTCGTCTTAAAGGTTGAGAAGGTCTCTAGGAGCACTGAACGTTCGACGGGCGCATCCCGTACAGGACTCCCACCTCATGCCGAAACGGTCGACCCGGCGGCTGTTGCCAGGGGCGCAGCCTATACTCACGCCCATGATCCCTGCCGCCGGTCGCCGGACATTCCTGAACCACGTGGTGGCCTGGCCAGTCGCTGCTGCCGCCGCTGGCCTGGCGGCCGCCCCGCGCACGGTCGTGGCCCGTGCGGTCGTGCCTGGCCTGCCGGCGCGCATCAAGACCAGCTGCAACCTGTACTCGTTCAACGGGCCGCTGACCCGCGGCGACATGACACTCGAGCAGGTGATCACCTACTGCGCCGAGATTGGGTTCGATGCGGTCGATCCGACTGGGTACTACTTCGCCGGCTACCCGGCGGTGCCTGCCGACGCGCTGATTTACCGGATCAAGCAGCTCGCCTTCAACCTCGGCCTGGCGGTCAGCGGGACCGGCGTCCGCAACGACTTCGCGGTGCCCGACGCGAACAGGCGCGACGCCGACGTGGCTCACGTCGGGCGGTGGGTCGACGTGGCCGCGAAGCTGGGCGCGCCGGTGCTGCGGGTCTTCGACGGCCGCGTCATGCCCGAGGGCCACCCGAAGGCGTCGGTGATGGACTGGATCGTCGACGGCATCGAGCGCTGCGTCACGGCCGGCGCGGCGCGTGGCGTCGTCATCGCGCTGCAGAACCACAACGACGCGCTCAAGCTGGCCGACGACTACCTCGAGATCCGGCGCCGAGTGTCATCCGAATGGTTCGGCCTGAACGTCGACATCGGCAGCCTGCGCACGACCGATGACCCCTACGCCGAGATCGCCCGCCTGGCGCCGCACGCCTGTACGTGGCAGGTGAAGGAACTCGTCTACCGCAAGAACAAGGAAGAGCGCGTCGACCTCGCGGCGGTGGCCAGGATCCTGCGCGACGCGCGCTACCGCGGCTACGTGCCGATCGAGACGCTCGGGCCTGGCGATCCGAAGCAGAAGGTGCGCACGTTCCTCGACGAGTTCAGGACGGCGATCGCGTAATTGCACGATTGCAGAGTTGCACAATTCGCCAGGTCCGCCACGTGCCCGATTGCCGAGGTGAGCGCTGACATTCTGAGCTCCTGGGCCTTCAGGGAGTCGCGCGAGCCTGGACCCCGCGTTCGATTCGACGACGTCAGAGAGAGCCAGCGGGAATGCCGTCACGGAGTGCGGCGCAGGGTCACGCCAGACACGTCCCAGGCGACCGTCCCCGACAGCGACTCGACCGACAGCACGAGGTCTCCGGGCCCACGCGACAGAGGCAGCACGCCCAGCACCAACGGACCGAAGGCCTTGGTGTAGGACTCCTGGCGCACGACGCGGTCGTCGACCATCCCGATCAGCGGCGGGTCATGGGGCTCGCGGATGGTCGCGCGCGCCGACGACGTGCCGAATCTCACCTGCACGACGGTGCCGACGCTCGAGGCCGGTGCCGTGTGCCACGCGGTAACCTCGTAGGTGCCCGCGGTCAGCACGTCCACCGGCCATGTCACGAGGTCACCATCGGCGGTCCAGTGCGTGAGGAAGGAACTGTTGGGATGGCGACTGCTGCGCGCGACACTGCCGCGTGGTGTCGCCTCGCCCGCCGACAGCCACGTCCGCGGCGCGCCCCCTACCGGGTAGGGACGCGTGTCGGGTTCCCTGGGCAAAACCCCGGCGACCATCTGCGCCGCTGCCGCGCGCAGCGTGACGGCGAGTGCGGGCTCGCGGGCGGCGATGTCCTCGCGCTGCCCGGGATCTGCCTCCAGGTCGAAGAGGCGCCCTTCGGGGTCGAGGCGGTGACGCGCCGAGCGAACACTGACCGTCCGATTGTCGGTGCCGAACGCGAACAGCAGGCGGTCGGGCCACTCTCGCGCCGTGCCGAGGACCAACGGCGCGAGGCTACGCCCGTCCAGGGCAAGGCCAGACGGCAGGTCCACGCCGGCGAGTTCGGCCAGCGTGGGCAGCAGGTCGATGGCGCCGGCGATGTGCCCCACGCGAGTGCCCGCGGCCACCCGCCCCGGCCAGCGGAGCACGAAGGGCACCCGCACGCCGCCCTCGTCGACCGAGCCCTTCCGGCCTTTCATGTCGCCGTTCCAGCGCCAGCCATTGGGACCGTTGTCGCTCAGGTAGACGACGATCGTGTCGCGTGCGCGCCCCGACTGCTCGAGGGCGGCCAGCAGGCGGCCGACGTTGTCGTCGATGTTCTCGACCATCGCGAGCGCTGCGCGCGTATGCGGCACGTCCTCCTCCGAGCGGTACCGATGTGCCTCGTCGAGTGCACGTTCCCTATAGCGTGCCCAGTACGCGTCGGGCACCTGCATCGGCGAATGTGGCGTGTTGAGGGACAGGATGGCAAAGAAAGGCTGCCGGCGACGTGCGGTGACGAAGCCGACGGCCCGCGACGTCAGCACGTCGGTCAGGAAGCCTCGACTGTTCACCCGAGCGCCGTCGTGCTCGAGTTCAGCGTCGACGTACGTGGGCCAGTGCCCCTGGGTGTACCCGTAGAACTCGTCGAAGCCGCGTGAGGACGGGTGGTAAGGAGCCTGTCCGCCGTTGTGCCACTTGCCGAACAAGCCTGTCGCATAGCCCGCGCCCTTGAACACCTCGGCGATGGTGCGGGCGCCGAGATCGAGTCGTTCGGCGCCCGCGCTGGTCCCGCGGACGCCGCCTCGCGGCGCATAGCGTCCCGTGAGGAGTTCCGCACGCGTCGGTGCGCATACGGGCTGCACGAAGAAGCGACCGAACACCGCGCCCTCGCGCGCCAGGGCGTCTAGGCGCGGCGTGGCGACATAGGGATTGCCCGTGAAGCCTAGATCGCCCCAGCCCTGGTCGTCGGCGATGACGACCAGTACGTTGGGCCGGGGCCCCTGCGCTACCAGGGCAACCACCGCGACCGCGGAGGCGGCCAGCGCGAGCGCCCGCCACGTCAGGGTACGTTGGTGAGTGCGCATCACGTGGGGTTCCGCCCTGGTCACGACTGCGCGGGCACGGCGGCGTTCGGCCCTCGGCGTCCGGCGTTCGGCGTTCTACGGC
>JACDAO010000393.1 GCA_013695405.1 Acidobacteriota bacterium
GTACCGCTGACGTCGCAGAACTTGTAGCCCACGCCCCAGACGGTCAGGACGAACTTCGGCTCGCTGGGGTCGCGCTCGACCTTGGCTCGCAGCCTGTTGATGTGCGAATTCACGGTATGACCGTAGCCCTCGTGCGAGTATCCCCAGACCAGGTCGAGCAGTTGCGCACGCGTGTAGACCCGTCCCGGGTGCGCCGCAAAGCACAGGAGGAGATCGAATTCCTTGGCCGTCAACGACACAGGAGCGCCCGCCAGGCGCACCGCGCGCCGGTCGACGTCGATCTCGAGGTTGTCGACGTGGAGCACAGTGCCGCGCAACGGCGTGTTGCGCGGGGAGTACGCCTCGGCGCGCCGAAAGAACGCTTTGACGCGTGCCACCAGCTCGGGAACGCTGAAAGGCTTGGTCAGATAGTCGTCGGCGCCGAGCTCAATGCCAACGACCCGGTCCACTTCGGTGCATCGCGCCGTCAGCATCAGGATGGGTGCATGGATCCGTTGCTGCCGGATGGCCTGGCACACGGCCAGACCGTCCAGGCGCGGCAGCACGATATCCAGGACAATGGCGTCGTACGGCCGGGCGGTGGCGGCCTCGAGCGCGGAGGCCCCATCAGACACGACGTCCACCACGCACGGCAGATCGCGGAGGTGCAGTGCGACCAGATGCGCGATGTCTGGATCGTCTTCAGCCACGAGCACGCGGTGAGTCATCACGGCCCAGCCACTCCTGAGGGGGCAGGTGGCACGGAAGGTATCCGCGGCAGCGAAAACGCGAACTGGGCGCCGCCCCCGTTCCCCGGCGCCACCGTCAGGTCGCCGCCATGCAGTACGACGATGCGTCGCGCGATGGAGAGACCAATGCCGGCGCCAGCGGGCGACGTGGCGGCGGGCTGAGGTCCCCGATAGAACCGGTCGAAGATCCGCTCTCGTTCCACATCGGCGATGCCGGGACCCGTATCGATCACCCGCACGACGACGTGTTCGCCGACACAAGCACACGCCACGCTCACCGTCCCGCCTGGCGGCGTGAACCGGATCGCGTTGTCCAGAAGATTGTCCAGCACGCGCTCGAGCAGTCTTACCTCTCCCATCACTACCGCAGACCGGTCTTCCAGGTCCATGGTGAGCGCCACGTGCTTGGCATTGGCGGCAAGGCCAAAGGCCTGAACAACGTCGGAGATCAGCTCGGGCATCGTGAACGGCTCGGCTTTCAGCTGCACCTGACGGTCGTCGAGCTGCGCGAGTTCGAACAGATCGGCGACCAGGCGCGCCAGCCGCCGCGACTGCGTAGACGCCTGCTGGACATAGTGACGCTGCTCAGCTGGATCGAGCACATCGCCCTTCAACAAGATGGTGTCCAGGTACCCTTGCAATGCGGTCAGCGGTGTGCGCAGGTCGTGGGACACATTGGCAACCAGCTGCCGGCGCTCGGCGTCAGTCCGCTGCAAGGCCTCCTGCGAGCTACGCAGGGCCTGCTCGCTGTCACGGAGGCGCGCTTCTGTGCGCGTCCGTTCCCGGGCCTCCGCTGCCAGTGCGTCGTTGAGCCGTCCCAATTGCCGCGTCTGCCGGCGCAGGTGCAACTGCGTGACGACCTGGCGCGCCAACGCTGCCAGACTCGCAGCAGACTCCGACGGGAAGTCTCGAGGCGCGACATCCATCACGCACAGCGTGCCGACGACGCGGTTGTCGGTCAACAGCGGTGCACCTGCGTAGAAACGGATGTGAGGGGCCGCCCGCACCAGTGGATTCATGGCAAAGCGGGCGTCGCGGGTGGCATCCGGAACCACGAACACGGCCTGCTGCTGGACGGCGTGGGCGCAGAACGTCTGCTCCCAGGGACCGGCCGTGAGGTGTGTGCCCACCACGGAGGTGAACCAGTGGCGGTCCTCGTCCACCAGCGTGATCAACGCGATGGGCGCCCTGGAGACCTCTCCTGCCAAGCGTGCGACTTCTTCGAAGGCGTCGCTCTCCATGCTCTCGAAGACTTCGGTCCATCGGACCGACCCCAGCACCGGACCGCGCTTTCGATTGTGCATAGTGCCTGCTCACCCCCGTCGTGCAATTAGAGGGAAACTGCTTTGACGGTCATGGTCGAGGGCCGCGTCCAAACCGGAGACGGCCCTCCCGTGACTTCGGTGTTACGGCATGGGGCGATGCGGTGTGGTCCGACGGCTGTGCAGATACGCGATCATATCCTCGCGCTTCGCTCCGTCCTGCAGATAAAACGGATGGGGAGCCTTCGCTCCGCGCGCCGAATTCAACAACTGATCGAGACCCTGCAC
>JACDAO010000396.1 GCA_013695405.1 Acidobacteriota bacterium
GTTCAATGGGCCTCAGCCGCCGTGCTGAGGGACTAGGCTTTCAGCCCGGCGCCGCCCACCGGCATGGTCACCACCCGGTTGGAGAATCCGGTAATCAACGGCTTCCCCCTGGCGATCGCCGCCTGCACCGCGGGCAGCGCCAGGGAGGCACTGTGGCTGGCGTCGCTGTCCCAGACCTCGGTGATCCAGATCCCGTCTGCGTCAGCTGGATCGATGGCGACGACGTAGCTGAGGCAGCCCGGCATCGCGGCGGTGCCTTCCAGCAGGATCGCCACCAGTTCGTCGCGTCGGCCGCTTGCCGCGCTCATCTTCCCAATCAATCCGTACATCGCGCTGCCGCTTCCTTTCGCCTGTGACGAGACCGGCGCCGCGGCCGCCCTCGGCGCGCCCAATCCGGTGGCGACGGCGACCGTAGCGCCCAGCAGTTCGCGGCGGTCGATGTGCACGTCAAGACGATATGCCAGGTCGCGCCCGTCGAGCGCGGGTCGTCGCCGGACGACCTTCGGGCAGGTGACTGGTCACATCCAGATGGTGAAGGTGGTCGGACCATCGTCCGGCCCGTCGAGCGCAAAGGCGAAGCCGTGCCGGGTCAGGATCTCCTGCACCAGGGTCAGGCCGATCCCCTGACCCGATTCCTTGGTGCTGAAGAACGGCGTGAACAAATGGGCCCGAACTTCCGGATCGAGCCCGGTGCCGCTGTCCTGCACGGCGAGAAACGGCCGCCCGTCGGTGACGCCGGTCCGCAGCACGATCCAGCCATCGTGGTCGACAGCCTCGAGGGCGTTCTTCAGCACGTTGACGAGCGCTTGTTCCATCAGTGTTCGGTCGAGCATCACCGCCGGGACGACAGCGAACTCGGTGGCAATGGCGATACGCCGGCGGTCCGCTTCACCTGACATCAGGCGGCGGAGGTGCGCCAGCAGATCCGGCAGTTCGCACGGTGCCAGCCGCGGTTCGGGCAACCGCACCACGTCGGCGAACGCCTTCATGAAAGCGCCCAGCTGGGAGGTCCGGTCCATCACCACCGTCAGGGCCCCCTCGAGATCGGTGCGGCTGTCGGCGGGCAGTTGTTCGGCCAGCACCAGACAGGACGTCAGCAGCGAGTTCGACGCGGCCACCGAGTTGTTGACCTCGTGCGACAGCATGCGAATCAGCTTCTCGTAAGCCGCCTTCTCGGCATGGCGAAGTTCCTCGGTCAGCTCCTCGATCAGCACGAAGGTGCGGCTGAAGCCACGATCCATGAAGGTGCCGCGGCTGGCCTTGGCCCGCCGGCCCCCGGGCAGGGTCAGGACGGCGCTCGGCGCTGCGGCGAGGGTCGCAATCACGTCGTGCAGCCTGGAGCCCCGGGTCCTGGCCGAGAGGCCGGCGACGACGTCGGCGCCGAGCAGCCGGGTTGCGGCCGGATTCAGGAAGTCGACCCGGTCGTCGTGATCGAGGATGACTGCGCCAGAGGGCGACACGTCGAGCAGGCTCTGGAGGAAGTGGTGTTGCTCCCGGACCCGCACCCGCTCGCTGCGCAGGGCATCGGCCATCCGGTTGTAGATGGAGATCAGGCGATCGATCTCGGCCTGACCGGTGGTCCGGAAGCGGGTCGTGTAATCGCTCTCCTCCAGCAGTTGCGCACTTTCCTGCACCAGGGCGTGAGCCCGCAGCAGGCGATTGACCAGCCACGTCCCGGCCAGCAGCGACAGCAGCAGCCCCGCCTCGAGCGCGACCAGGGCCCAGACGGTGTCGCGGCCGACCCACCACGCCAGGCCGCTCAGCACGGCATGGATCACCAGCAGGTACGCGTAGAACAGCCGCCGCAGCGTCACACCGAGATTCCGTACTTCTCCAGGCGACGATAGAGTGCGGCGCGGCTGAAGCCGAGCGAGTCGGCGACACGGCTGACGTTGCCGCCGTGATGGCGCAGCGACTTGAGGATCATCGCCCGCTCGATCTCCTCCATCGTCATGCTGCCGACCGGTGGGAGCGGGTCCTGCGGCGACGGTGCGGCGCTGCCTTCCATGCCGGCGGTGGCGCGGAAATCGTCGACGTCGAGCACCTGCCCCGCCGTCACCAGCGCGGCCCGCTCGAGCCACTGCTTGAGCTGCCGGATGTTGCCTGGCCACGGCAGCGACTGCAGCCACTTGAGCGCCGCGGTGCCGAGACTCAGATGCTCGCGGCCCTGATGCTGGGCGATCGCCTGGACGAAACGGCGCGCCAGCAGCGGCACGTCGCCGGGCCGCTCGCGCAGTGCCGGCAGGTGCACCGCGATCAGGTTGATGCGGTACAGCAGGTCCTCGCGGAACTCGCCGCGCCGGACCATCTCGGCCAGCGGTCGGTTGGTCGCCGACACGACCCGGACGTCGACACTGCGCGGCTGGCTCGAGCCGAGCACTTCGTAGGTGCGGTCCTGCAGCACCCGCAGCAGCTTGACCTGGGACGGCGCGTCGAGATCGCCGATCTCGTCGAGGAAGATCGTGCCGCCGTCGGCAAGCTCGAAGCGCCCCTGCCGATCGTGGCGCGCGTCGGTGAAGGCGCCGCGGACGTGCCCGAACATCTCGCTCTCGAACAGAGAGGATGAGACACCACCGAGGTTGACCTTGACGAACGGCTTGCGCCGCCGGCCGCTGTTGCGGTGCAGGGCATCGGCAATCAGCTCCTTGCCGGTGCCGCTCTCACCGGTGATCAGCACCGACGCGTCGGTGGCCGCCACCCGGCCGACCAGTTGCAGCAGCTTGAGCATGCGCGCGTCGGCGGTGACGATCGCATCGAAGTCGTAGCTCGAGTCCAGTTCCTCACGGCTCGGCGGCGCGACGTCCTGTCCGACCGCGGTCCCGGCCAGGCGCAGCGCCGTCTGCACCGTCTGCAGCAGCCCCGGATTACTCCACGGCTTGGTGACGAAATCGGATGCGCCGATCCGCATCCCCGCCACCGCCAGCGAGATCGAGCCCCATGCCGTGACCAGGATCACCGGCAGCAGCGGATGTGCGTCGCGAATCCGGCGCAGCAACTCGAGCCCTTCGTCGCCCGACGTCCGGCGCGAGAAGTTCATGTCCTGGAGCACCAGCGCGCATGGATGTTCGCCTAGCCACGCGACCGCGGCGTCGGGCGTGCCGACCGCGTGGGTCCGGTAGCCGCCCTGCTTGAGCAGCAGCGCCAATGACGCCCGCACCGCGTCGTCGTCGTCGGCAATCAGGATCGGCGCGGTGTCGGTGCGGACGGCAGCGGTCATCGCATTACTCGTAGCGTAGCGCCTCGGCCGGCGGAATGCGTGTCGCCAGGACACTCGGGTACCAGCCGCAGAACATCGTCAGCGCGAACAACGCCAACCCGGCCAGTCCGAGGCTGGTGGCATAGACGCCCTTCGGCACCGCGCCGAGCCAGCCGAGCATCGGCACCTGCGCCATCAGCAACAGCCCGCCGATCACCGCGATCGCCGTCATCAACGCCAACTCACCCAGAATCTGCCGACGGATCCGCTCGCGATCGGCGCCCTTGGCCCGACGCAGCCCGAGCTCGCGGATCCGCTGCGTGACGTTCTGCCACAGCACCCCGCTCAGGCCGAGCGCCACCATCACCAGCAGGAAGCCGGCGAGCAGGCCGAGAATCGCCAGCGGCGTCAGGTAGTTCGACCGCAGGTAGCTGGTGCGGATATCGGTCAGCGGCTGCATCCCGAAGCTCCAGTCCGGCGCCAACGTCTGCAGCGTCTTGACCAGCCGCTCCTCGAACTCCGCGGTGACGCCGGGTCGCACGCGGATGACGATGATCGACGGAAGCTCGACCCCCGCCGCAACTTGGGTTCGCGCGTCGGCGGGCGCCGCCGCCGCCGGATCGGCATCGGGGATCGCCGCGTTGGCCGCGGTGACGATGTCGTTGCGCATGAAGACGTAGTTGCCAGGCGTGGAATACTCGCCGAACTGGCGGAAGTCCTCGATCACGCCGACGACGCGACGCGGCCGATCGGCCGGCTGACCGGGCCGCGGCGCTTCATCCTGTGGGATCTGCTGCCCGACTGCGCGCGTGTCGCCGAAGACGTCGCGGGCCATGCGCCGGTTCAGCACCACCGCGTCCCAGTTCTGCCCGGTGTCCTCGCGTGAGAACCAGCGGCCGTCGACCAGGGTGATTGACTGCGTTTCGGCCAGCTCGTCGCCGCCGCGGTTGCCGTTGAACTCGATCTGGCGGCCGTTGATCTTTGTGTCGCTGTTCCACTCCCAGTCGCGGAACGTGCCGAGCTGCAGGTGGGAGACCGACTCGACTTCAGGCATCATCCGCGTGGCGTCAATGAGCCGCACCATCCTCGCGAGGCGCTCACGCTCGATCTCGGGGGTGCTGTCGAGCCCGCGCGGCACCCGCACATGGACGTCCCAGATGCGTTCGTACGAGTAGCCGAGCGGCGCCTGGTAGTTGCGGTAGTAGTGCGTGGCCATCGTGCTGACCGCCGCGAGCACGATGAACGACAGCAGAATCTCGATGATGATCAGGAAGTTTGTGCGCTTGCGGTTCCAGATCAACTTGAGCAGGTGCAGGGCCATGACCTACCTCGTTCCCTTCAGGGCGATGACCGGGTGGACGCGGGACATCCGCCACGCCGGGTAGACGCCCGACAGCAGGCCGAAGGCCGCCGCCAGCGCCATGCCCCAGATGAAGATCCGCGGGTTGAGTGCCAGCGCCGCGTACGGAATCAGACCGCTCTGGTTGACGGCGCGCAGCACGAGGCCGGCGAGGACGAACCCGATCAGCCCGCCAATCAGCGTCAACGCCAGGTTCTCGACCACGAACTGCACCACCAGGGTGCGGCTCGAGGCGCCGAACGCCTTGCGCACGCCGATCTCCGAGGCCCGCTCCATGATCCGGCTGACGTTCAGGTTGACCAGGTTGATCGCCGGCAGGGCCATGAACAGCAGCGCGGCGAGCACCAGCATGCCGGTCAAGAACCCGCCGTAGGTACGGGTGAAGTCGGTCTGGCCGGGGTAGAGATTGCGGCCCGCCCCCTCGTACCGCGTCTCGAGCGCCGCCGACAGCGTCTTCCACTGGGGCAGCGGCGACTTGAACGTCTTCAGCCGCGAGGCGAACTCCGCGCGTACGTCCTCGGCCCGCGTGTTGGCCGCGAGCAGGAACGCCGGGTTGAAGTTGCCCAGGTATTCCTCTTGCCAGCCCTTCGACTTCTGCGTCGTGAGCGGCGCCCAGAGATCAGCCGACGGGGTGCGCATCGACGGCACGTCGCGGACCACGCCGATCACCTGGAAGCGCTGTCCGTCGGCGTCGATGTAGCGCCCGACAGCGGGCTGGCCGCGGAAGAAGCGGTGGCGGCTCGTCTCGTTGACCACCGCCACCAGACGTGCGGACTCGACATCGGCTGGGGAGTATGGCCCGCCCTCCAGGAACTCGAACTGGTACACGCGCCAGAACTCGCCGTCGGTGTGCTTCAGCGTGGACTCGATCTTGCGACCCTCGAGGAACGACGTGACCAGGCTGCCGCCCGTCTGCACCGTCATGAGCTCCACGCCTGGCAGCCCGCGCGCGAACTCACTGATCAGGCGATAGCCGGGATTGCTCTGCCGGGTGCTGCCCTCACCCTGCATGCGCGCACGGGACATGACGAGCGTGCGGTTGATGTTCACCTCCGGCGCCATCGGCGAGAACGTGTGGTCGAACAGCGCCACCGCCACGGTCAGTACCACCAGCGTGAAGCTGGTGCCGAACAAGCTGATGGCCGTAAACACCTTGCGGCGCTGCAGTACCTTCCAGGCCAGTTTCAGATAGTCCTTCAGCATCACTGCACCTGTCGCCCGTCGAACAGGCGCACCACCCGGTGGGTCTGCTCGGCCTTCTGTGGATCGTGAGTGACCATCACGATGGTCGTGCCGTCGGCATTGAGCGTGGCCAGGATGCCCATCACGTCTTCGCCCATCTGGCTGTCGAGGTTGCCGGTGGGCTCGTCGGCCAGCAGCACGATCGGTTTGCCGACGATCGCCCGCGCGATGGCTACCCGCTGCTGCTGTCCGCCGGACAGCTGCGACGGGAAGTGGTTGACGCGTGAGCTCAAGCCGACCCGGTCGAGCGCTTCGAGCGCCAGTTCGCGGCGCTGCTTGCCCGTACCAGCGCGATAGAGCAGCGGCAGTTCGACGTTGTCGACCACCTTGAGATCGGGAATCAGGTGGAAGGTCTGGAAGATGAAGCCGATGTCCCGGTTGCGCATCTTCGCGAGGTCGCGGTCGCGATACGACTCGACCCAGCGCTCATTGAGTCGGATCTTGCCGTCAGACGGCTCGTCGAGCAGGCCCATCAGGTTGAGCAGCGTGCTCTTGCCGCAGCCCGAGGGCCCCATGATCGAGACGAACTCGCCCTGCCCGATGTGGAGGTTGATGTCGGCGAGCGCCACCGTCTCGATGCGGTCGGTGCGGTAGACCTTCTGAATCTGCTCGAGGTGAATCACGACGCACTCCTCAGTGATGCCTAATGCCTAGTGCCTGAGCCCTGAGCCCTGAGCCCTGTGCCTACCTGACCCGCAGTTCCGGCGCGTACTCGTAGTCGCGCATGTCCGACGCGATGATCTCGTCGCCCTCGCTGAGGCCGTCGACGATCTCGAAGAAGTCGAAGTTGGAGACCCCGAGCCGAACCGGGGTCCGGTAGGCACGGGCGTTGCGCACCACGAACACCTGCTGCGCACCGCCGCCCTGCGCGAACGGGCCGCGCGAGACCCGCAGCACCCGCGCCTTGCGATCGGTGATCACCTGGACGTCGACCCGCAGGTTCGACCGCAGCCAGGCCGCGTCGGCGTCGTCGAGGGCGACTTCGAAGCGCAAGGTCCCGTTCTGCATCTGCGGTTCGACCACGCTGACCCGGCCGGTGGTGATCTGCTCGTCGAGCCGCACGCTGACCGGCTGGCCGGTCTGCACGCGCGAGGCGTTGACGTCGGAGGTGGTGGCCTCGATCCGGAACACCGACAGGTCGGCGACCCGGGCCACCACGTCGCCCTTGCGGAGCATCGAGCCCTCGTCGGTGACCACGAAGGTCAGCACGCCGTGGCGGTCGCTCTTGGTGGTGGTCAGTTCGAGAATTCGCTGCTGCTGCGCGCCTTCGGCCTGCAGCGACCGCATCTCGAGCGCCAGGCCGTCGAGCTGCGCCCGATTGGTCGCCTCGACGTTGACCCGGCTCTGCTCGAGGCGCGCCAGTTCGACCTGCGCCTGCGACGCCTTGAGCTCGGATTCGCGCAGCGCCTCCTGCGAGACCAGGCCTTCCTTGAACAGCGACTGGTTGCTGGCGAGTGCCGACCGCAGCGCCTGCAGTTCGAGGTCCTTGGAGACGATCTGACTGTCCAGGTCGATCAGCCTGGCCTGCAGTTCGAGCCGGGTCTGCGATTGCTCGTTGCCCTTGAGGGCGATGTTCTGCCGCAGCTTCTCGGCGGTCAGTTCGGAGTCGCTGGCGTCGAGGCGGACGATCGCGTCGCCAGCCTTCAGTTGGTCGCCGACCCGCCGCAGTACCGCCAGCACCCGGGCGTCGATGGGGCTCGAGATCACGTGCTCGATCGCCGGCACCACGGTGCCCGAGGCGGTCAGCGACGCTTCGAGAGCGCCGGTTTCCACCCGCACGGTACGGACGCGATCGCGTCGAACGGACGGGCGCAACAGGTCGGCGCCCCAGACCAGCGCCGACGTCAGTACGACCAGCACCGCCGTCACCGGCAGCCAGCGCCGGAGTTGTGCGCGCCTGCGAACGGACGTGTCGAGGGGACGATCCACGGCGGCTGCAGAGAGCAACCGCCGTGCCGCGATCCGCACGGGTAAACACAGGCGTCGACCGCCGCTGCCGTCCGGCGGCGAACGAAGCGGTGTTCGGAAATGAACACCTCGGCTCGGTTGGCTAGGTCGGCTCGATCGCGATGCCGCGTTGCCGCAGGGCGTCCCGCAGCGCTGGCCCGAACCCGGTCAGCCCGAGACGTTCCGGTGGGTGGACGCCAGGCGTGGTGATCGTGCCGTCGACCAGCCACCGCGCCACGATTGCCGCCGGCAGGCCGGTGGTCCGCGCCATGCTGCTGAGCGGGCTGTCAGCGCCGACCCGGTCGACCAGCTCCCAGCCCCGACGCACCGCGCCGCCAGAGTCGTCGACGCCTGAGGTCTCGACCCGCAGCACCGTCAGGTCGCGCTCGCCAGGTGCGTAGGCCCATTGCGGAAAGAGCACAGCCGCGGTCATCCGGCGAGGCTCGATCCAGAGTTCGCCGACGCGGACCGGCGTTGTCGCGAAGCAGCCGGCATCGGACAGGGCCTGAATCATCGCCAGGTGGCCGGGATACCGCAGCGTCCGTTCGACCATGTGGTCGGCCCGGACCGTGTCCATCAGGCTCCGGAGCCCGTCGGTGTTGAACGACTCCAGCGGCCCGACGCCGTCCACGACGATGGTGTCCGGTTCACTGAGCGCCGGCAACGTCACGGGCTGGCCGGCCCTGACCAGTCGCGCCGGGCGGGTGTACTCCTCGATCACGTCGACCGCGGCAAACGGCGCCTTGTAGAAGAACGGCGCCACCGGGTGCTGCGGCAGCCCGCCGACGTCAATCCGCACTGTCGCCGTCCGTGCCATGGCGATGACCGCCTCGCCGACGAGCACGTGACTGACCCCGGGCGCAATCCCGCAGTCGAACTGGATCACCGCGCCGCTGGCACGCGCGGCGGCGTCGTAGCGCCGCGGGTCCTCGGCCAGGAAGCTGACGTCGACGTGCCGCCCGCCGACCGCCGCGCGCGCCTCGATGACGGCCAGCGCCAGCGTGCTCGGCAACGCCCCGACCGTGACGTCGGCGTTGACGGCGAGCCGCGCGACCTGGGCGACATCGCTCAGGTCGGCCAGCCGCACATCGACGTCGAGGCGGCCGCGCAACGCCTCCAGCCGGGCCTGGTCCGCATCGGCGACGGTGACCCGTGCCACCGGCGAGGTGTGCGTCAGGTCCCAGGCGACGGCTTCGCCGACCACGCCTCCGCCGAGCACCAGCACATGCATCGGCCGAGACCATACCACCCCGGCCGACAA
>JACDAO010000438.1 GCA_013695405.1 Acidobacteriota bacterium
GCGGCCTGCGCCGCTGCGGCGAGGACCTCGGCTCGGAGGAACCCCCAGGTGCGCGCCGCTGACGGTGGTCGGCGAGCTAGCACCGCGGCGCCCAGCGCGAGGCTCAGGCCGCAGACATCGGTGAGCATGTGCCCCGCGTCGGCGAGCAGCGCGAGGCTGCCGGCCACGACGGCACCGACGATCTCGACGACCATGATGGTCGCCGAGATGCCGAGGACGAGGGCGAGCCGCTTGAGCCCTTGACCGCTATACCCTACAGGGGTATGGTGCTTGTGGTCGTGCACCTCCCTAGAGTGCCACGACGGGATACGACGGGAAGGTAGACATGGATCGGACGGCCCCCGGCTACTCCGCAACAAAGGACGCGCATCTCAAGCGGCTGCGCCGGATCGAGGGACAGGTCCGCGGCCTGCAGCGGATGGTCGACGACGAGCGCTACTGCGCCGACGTGCTGACGCAGATTTCGTCGGTGCATGAGGCGCTGCGCGCGGTCGGCCGTGAACTGCTTCGCAATCACCTCAAGCACTGTGCGAGCGCGGCGATGCGACAGGAGGGCGAGTCCGCCGACGCGATGTACGACGAGCTGGTTGACCTGATGTACAAGCACGTCCGCTAGCCGGCCGAGCCGCGCGGGGACGCCTCGGCCGGCCCGCCGGCGAATCGGATCAGCGGGAAGGTCGGGCCGAGGCGCGCCCCGGCCCGGGCAGGACCGGCTTCAGCGCCGGACCTCGAGGTTGTTGGTCACCTGATAGCCGGGCGCCTTGTCCGCAGCAATCCGGGCGGCGCGGGTCTTCTCGGCGGCCGTCCGCACGCGGCCCTTGAGCACGACGGTCCTGGTACTGGCCACCGTGTCGACGTTGATGTCGGTCGAGTCGATGGTGGCATCGGCCATCAGCGCGGTCTTGATCTGTGCGGTCTGCTGGGCGGCATCTCCAGTGGCGGCGACCCCGGCGGCCCCTGCACGCGCCGCCTGGCCGGCCTCGCTCATCCCCTCACGGGCCTCGGCCCCGATGTCGCCCGCTACCGCTCCGGCTTCCCGCCCCGCCTCACGGGCAGTCTCGGCCGATCGCTCGGCGGCCTGCTCGGATTTTTGCGCGGCGATTTCGGCGTCCCTCG
Source organism: Acidobacteriota bacterium (assembly GCA_013695405.1). GTDB lineage: Bacteria > Acidobacteriota > Vicinamibacteria > Vicinamibacterales > Vicinamibacteraceae > Luteitalea. Next base: position 1,117 of record JACDAO010000438.1, read on the forward strand.
CGGCGCCGTCTCGCGTGTTGCTGCATGCGCCGGCGGTCAGGGTGGCCGCCATCAGCACGCCTGCTCCTGTGATCGTCTTCAGTGTCATTGGTCGTCTCCGTATCTTTCTGCTACAAGCCCACAAGATGTTCAGACCGGGATCGACGCCACCACGAGCGCCGAGCCTCCAGGTCTCGCTCGTCTGCAAACCCTCGACCATCCGGCGGTACCGACGCTGCGTTCGCGACGCCCGCGCCAACGAGGCCTCGAGCGCGCGGACCGCCGGGCCGCGCACCAGCACCTGCATGTCGCGCCAGTGCTCGGGGTCCTGGGCCTGGCGCGCCAATGATCCGCGACGCCGGCGCCGCACGCCGGCCTGCTCCATTGTCGCAATCGACTCCGCCGGGAGGTCGCCGGCGCCGTAGCCGTCGAGGACAATGCGCACGTCGACGCCGCGCCGTGCCGCGGCGGCGAATGCGTCGGTGAAGCGGGCGCTTACTTCTCGGTCGAGAAGATGGATCCTGCAGAAGCCAGAAGAAGGCGGCAAAGGCGGCAGTCACCGGTTCAAGCTGATGCACAGCGCGTGCCCGCGCCCGATGACCTTTCACCTGGTGACGGCGCAGACGCTCTTCTCACACCGCAGCACCAGTTCGAGCCCCGGGATCACGTCGCCACGTGCATTGCGCGCGCTGACCGTGACGTCGAGGGCGCTGCCGCTGTCCTTGACGTCGAGCAGCCCGAACTGGTGGTTGCGCCGCGAGACGCCGTGGCTGTACGGGCCGCCCTTGGTCCGCGGCCAGCGGTCCATCGGCGCGCCGTGCGCGACGACGAAGCCGCGGGTGTTGTCCTGCCGGCTGCTCATGTAGGCGCTGTGACTGCCGTCGTCGATTGCCGCCATGTGGCCATCGCCGCTGAGCATCACGATCCGGGAGGTCAGGCCGAGGCCGTCGATGTGGTCGGCGATCCGGGTCCGCTCGCGCGCGTACGGGGCCCAGCCTTCGATGGTGCGTTCGTTGCTGCTGGTGATCCACGGCACGGTGTTGATCCACACCACCAGCGGCGCGTCGCGCGCCTTGATCAACTCGCCTTCGAACCACGCCAGTTGCGCGGCGCCGAGCATCGTCCGGCGATCGATCGGCGCGTCGACCGGCGACCGGGCCGCGCGGGTGTCGGTGATGATCAGCCGTACCCGTCCGATCGAGAAGGCCTGCTGGATGGTGCCGTCGTTGCCCTCGACCAGTGGGTAGTGAGGCACGCGCTCGCGGTAGACGCCGGTTGCCGCCGAGCGGCTCCGCGCGGTGCCGTCGGCGTTGTCGCTGCCGAAATCGTGGTCGTCGTAGACGTAGGCGATCGGCGTGGCGCGATACAACGCCGACTGCCGACGCGAGTCGAGCACGCGATCGTAGGCCCGGCGGAACGCGTCCGGGTCGTTGCGACCGATGTTCAGGTAGTGGAAATCGCCCATGTGCACGAACAGATCGGGTGCCTTCTCGCGAATCGCGTCGAAGACGACGTGGTTGGAGGCGGTCGACGCACACGAGGCGAACGCCAGCCGGAACGAGAACGGGCCGTTGCCGTACGTGCGGAAGCGGCCTTCGAGGCCCGGGCTGTCGGGTGTCTCGACCCGGTAGCGGTAACGGGTCGCCTGCTCGAGATTGGCGATTGGGAAGGCGATCACCGAGTGCGCGTCGGGCCTGGCGTAGCCGGTCGCCGGCTGCGTGCGTGAGGTGGCGCCGGCCCGCTCCGGCGTGATCACCAGCCGCGCCTGGGTAATGCCGGTGGCGACCCGGGCGACCACACGAGCGCTGTTGCTGGTGACCGCGCCGCTCCAGGCCCAGGCCACCGGCGGGTTGTCCTGCGCCCGGGTCGCCACCGGGCGGGCCGCGATCAGCAAGCCGACCATCGCCAGCCGACACGTCAACGCCAATGCACACATCCGGCGCGGCGCTTGCGCGGCGCGGGGTCTTGCGACACGCTGCACGGCAGTCATGTTCCCGGAACTGTCCTGGTCGGTGCTCGCGGTGTACGTCACCGTCGCCACTGCCTTTCTCGTCCTCGAGAACCGCACGCCGCAATCCACCTTCGCATGGCTGTTCCTCATGGTCCTGCTGCCCGGGATCGGCCCGGTGGTGTACGTGATGTTCGGGCGGGGATCGGAGGCGTTCAGCCATCGGCACGCGCTCCGGCGCCAGCTCGCCCGAACCGGCCTGCTCCGCGAGATCGCCGACCTGCGCGACGCCCAGCAGGAGGTGCGCGAGTCGCTGGCCGGCAGCGACATCGACATCTACCGGCGCCTGCCACAGCTGCTCTGGGCCTCCACCGAGGCGCCGCTCACTCTTGGCAACACCCTCGAGATCCTGCAGGACGCCCGCCAGAAGTATCCCAGACTCCTCGAGGATTTGCGCCGTGCCACCCGGGTCATTCACATGGAGTACTACGAATGGGCCGATGATCCACTGACTCGCGAGGTGCTCGAGATCCTGACCGAGCGAATCGCGGCCGGGGTGGTGGTGCGCGCGCTCTACGACCCGGTCGGCAGCTGGTCGCAGCTGACCTGGGGCTACGTGCGCGCGATGCGCGCCGCCGGCGTGCAGATGCACCCGTACTCGCCGACCTGGCGGCTGCACACGATCAGCTACCGCAACCATCGCAAGATCGTCATCATCGACGCCGCAGTCGGCTACGCCGGCGGCCTGAACCTCACCGACAAGCACCTGACCGGGCCGGCCGGCTTCACCGGCTGGCGCGACACCCATGCCCGGGTGACCGGCGATGTGGTGGCGGTCCTGCAATGGACGTTCGCCCTGCAGTGGTTCAACACCACCGGCGAACTGCTCGCTGACGCGGAGCTCTACCCGCGCGGCAGTCAGCCTGGGGACGTGCCGATCCAACTGGTCAACTCGGGTCCCGACTCGCAGTACCGGGTGATCCGGCAGCAGTACCTCGCGATGATCTCGATGGCGCGCGATCACGTCTACATCCAATCGCCGTTCTGCGTGCTCGACGAGAGCGTGCTGCAGGTGTTGTGTGCGGCGGCGATGTCGGGGATCCGGGTCTGGGTGATGATTGCGCCGCGCGGCGGCGAGGGGCCGCTCGCCTACCGCGCGGGCATGACCTACGCGCGCGACCTGTCGCGCGCCGGGGTCCGGGTGCTGCTCTACGAGGGCGCCTACTTCCACCCCAAGACCATCGCGGTCGACTCGGTGGTGTGCTCGATCGGATCGGCCAACATGGACATCCGCAGCTTCACCATCAACTACGAGACCAACCTGGTGATCTACGACCGCGTCGTGACCCGCCAGCTGGAGTCGGCGTTCCTCGCCGACATTCGCCAGTGCCAGCCGTTCAGCGCCGAGTCCTACGCGCGCCTGCCGCTCTACCAACGATTCGGCGACTCGATGATGCGGCTGGTCTCGCCGCTGCTCTAGAATTTCAAAATTTCAGAATTTCATCACTCAGGCTGAGGCCGGGACTGATCCGAGCACCTCGTCGACCGTGCGGCGGACCGATCCGTCGCGGAACGGATAGTCGATGTAGCCATGCGCGTCGCCGCCGTAGAACGTGGACCGGTCGGGCGGATTGAGCGCCAATCCTTCGCGGCTGCGCTCGACGAAGTCCGGCGTCGTCAGGAACGGCACGCCGAACGCCACCAAATCAGCGTCGCCGCGGGTCAGCACGGCCTCGGCGGCCTCCGCGGTGTAGCCGGCGTTGGCGATCAGCACGCCACCGAACACTTCGCGCGCGATCGCGGTCATCGGGCGGATGGCGGCCAGGTCTTCACCCGCGGGCATCTCCAGCACGTGCAGGTACATCACGCCACGACGGTCCAGCGCCTCGGCGACGTAACGCGTCAGCGCCGAAGGATCGGCCTCCGACATGCTGTTGAACGGGCTGAGCGGCGAGATCCGCACGCCAACGCGGTCGCCGCTGATCGCCGCCGCTGCGGCGTCGACGACCTCGAGCAACAGCCGCGCCCGGTTCTCAATCGAGCCGCCGTACGCGTCGGTGCGCTGGTTGGCGCCACTGCGCAGGAACTGGTCGATCAGGTAGCCGTTGGCGGCATGGATCTCGACGCCATCGAAGCCCGCCTCCACGGCGTTGCTCGCCGCTGTGGCGAAGTCCTCGACGATGCTGCCGATCTCGCCGAGTTCGAGCGCCCGCGGAGTCGGGAAGGCGCGCGGCCCGTCGTAGGTGATGACCTCACCCTGCGCGGCGACCGCGGACGCGCTCACCGGCACTCCGCCGTTCGGCTGGAACACCTGATGCGAGATCCGCCCGGTGTGCCACAGCTGCAGCACGATGCGACCGCCGGCCGCGTGAACGGCGTCTGTGACCGCGCGCCAGCCCTCGATCTGCGCTGCGGTGTGAATGCCCGGCGTGAAGACGTACCCCGCCGCCGACGCCGAGACCTGGGTCGCTTCGGTGACGATCAAGCCGGCCGAGGCGCGCTGGGCGTAGTAGGTCGCGGCATGCGGGCCCGGCGCGAGCGATGTCAGGGCCCGGTTGCGGGTCATCGGTGCCATCACGAAGCGATTGGTCACCGACAGGCGACCGACCGTGGCCGGCGTGTAGAGATGTGAGGTGGCAGTCATCGTGTGTCGTCGTTTCCGGATGAAATGTAGTGGAGTCAATTGTCTATCTGTGAACTACTCAGCCAAAAAAAGGGTCACCCGCCCACCGGCACGGCCGCGCCGACGTATCGACCGACCAAAGCCGTCATGACCCGACGCTCGTCGGTCGACAGCGGGCCGAGGAGTCGTTCCTCCTCGAGTCGCAGCGCGGCATCGGCGGCCGCGCAGGCGGCCCTGCCCGCCGCTGTCGGCTCGGCCAGCACCGCCCGGCGGTCCTGCGGGTCGTCGGTGCGGCGCAGCAGGCCGTCGGCCTCGAGGCGGTCGGCCAACTGCGTGATGTTGGACCGCACGCAGCGTTGCCGTTGCGCGATTGCGCTGAGCGGCATCGGCCGTTCCGCGTGCACCAGGCAGCGCAACACGCCGAACTTGGCAATCGACAACTGGTGCGACCCCAACACCTGCTCGAGGCGACCTTCGAGCGTGCGGGCTGCGTCGATCAGCGCAAAGGCCACCGGGCAGGGCGAGTTGACGCAGCCGGGACCATCGTTCATGACTGTACTATCTAACCGATGACAGCTGCTGTCAAGCGCCATGTCGCGGACGAGTTCTCGCGCAGCGTGCAGGTCCTTTGTCGTCGCCATTCTTCGTGCGGCCCGTCCTCCCACCACGTCGCCGTTACCCCTGCTGATGATCGTCCTCGCCAATCGCCGTGGTCCAGACCTCGAGCGCGTCCGGGGTCATGTGCGCGCGCACCAGTCGCGCATCGGCATACCCGAGCTGCGCGACGTCGGCCAGGTACTGCTCGCGCGACATCAGCGTGCCGTGGCAGACCCGCTGGCCGTCGGGGACGGCGGGGGGCGACAGGTCGCCGAGCACCTCGTCGAAGACCCACGCCGGCATCAGCCGGTCGGCATCCGAGTACGCGAACCGGAACAGCAGCAGGTGGCTGGCCAGCACCAGGCGGTAGTCGCCGTAGCGGGCGATCAGTCGTGGCCAGTCGATGACGTGGCCTCGGGCTCGCAGCAGGTGGGTGACGTCGGCGCCGTCATAGCGCTCGCGCTCCATCACGAACGACTTGGACCAGATCAGCTCCTCAATCGGCGTCAGCTTGACCGGGATCCCGTACAGGACCACCTCGGCGGCGTGCGTGAACCAGTCGGCGTCGACGCGAGCCACGCCATTGCCGCTCGAAAATATGACGTCCATCGCCAGGTCCGGACTTTTGGCCTTGGCCAGCCAGTGCGGGAACGGAACGTGCGTCTCGAATCCAACGTCGTTGAGCGCCCGCAGCGTGCGGTCGAGGTCGTCGGGAGCGATGAACAGGTCGAGATCCTTGGTAGGCCTCACCACGGCGGTGTACTGCGTGAAGGCAAAGGTGCCGCCGACGAGGAACGGGACACGGTGCTCGTGCAGCGTCCGCAGCGCGGTGGCACAGGCGGCTTCGTGACTGTCGCCCGCCGTGGTGGAACTCGACTCGAACATCGTGGCAGTGAGGAAAGGCAAGGACAATGCCAGAACTGAGCAGCCCGGCGCCGCGCGCCGCGTCCCAGCCGCGTCACGTCCGCGTGGCGGCGATGGGCGACATGCACGCGGGCCGGACCTGGTCACCGGCTGTCCAGCTGGCGTTCTCCCGCATGCGGGAGGTCGCCGACGTGCTGGTGCTGTGCGGCGATCTCACCGACCGGGGCACCGAAGAGGAGGCCAGGCAGCTCGGGCGCGAGTTGTCGGCAGTGGGCGTGCCGATAGTCGCGGTTCTCGGCAACCACGACTTCGAGGCCGGACAGCCCGATCTCGTGGCGCGGATCCTCACCGACCACGGCGTCCAGATGCTCGACGGGCAGGCGGTCGAGATCCAGGGCGTGGGCTTTGCCGGCGTCAAGGGCTTCGGCGGTGGGTTCGGGCGCGGCGCCCTTGGCCCATGGGGCGAGCCGGCAGTCAAGTCGTTCGTGCAGGAAGCGGTCGACGAGGCGCTCAAGCTGGAAACCGCACTGGCACGGCTGCGCACCCACCGCAAGGTGGCACTCCTGCACTACTCGCCGGTACGTGACACGGTCGAGAACGAGCCGCTCGAGATCTTCCCGTACCTCGGCTCCAGCCGCCTCGAGGAGCCGCTCAACCGGTATCCCGTCGACGTCGTGTTCCACGGCCACGCCCACGGCGGCTGCTTCGAAGGGCGGACCTCCACCGGGACGCCGGTGTTCAACGTCTCGGCCCCGCTGCTGTCACGGCGACACCCTGACGCGCCGCCGGTGCACGTCATCGAGTTGAGCTGGGAGCCATAGAATTTCAGACTCGCCCCACCATCACCAGCGCGCGCGAGGTGCTCGAGAGCTTCTCGAAGCGGTAGCCGCCGTAGCAGCTTTCGACAGCGAAGCCGGTGTGCAGGAACAGCAACTGGAGCTCACGGGGAAAGAAGACGTGGCTCTCGAAGTCGCTGACGTAGCGGCGCGCCTGCTCGTCGCGGTCGGTGACCTCGAAGCGGTCGTACAGGAAGTGGACATGTGCCCGCTGCCGGTGCGCCTCATAGCGCGTCGTCTTGTACCGAATCAGCCGATGCGCCCCATCGTCAGTCTCCTGGTCGATGTCCAATTCGACCAGCGCCCGCGGCGGCGACGCCATCGAGTCGGCGTAGGCCTGCAGATTCGGCATCGAGAGATCGACCACGAATCGGCCGCCGGGCTTGAGGTTGGCCCGGGCTCGGGTCCAGACCGCCAGTTGGTCCTCGAGCTCGAGCACGTGGGCCAGGGTCGAGCAGGGCACGACGATCAAGTCGACCGGCGCAGGCACCGCGTAGTTCCGGATGTCGCCTTGCAGCAGCTGGACGCGCGACCGACAGCCAGCTGGCAGTTCCTCGATCTTGGCGCGCGCCTGCCCGAGCATCTCCTCCGAGAGGTCGACGCCGGTCACCCGGAGGTCCAGACGCTCGGCCAATGCGGCCAGTGGCTGCGTGATCCGCCCGCTGCCGCAGCCGAGTTCGACGATGTCGTGGGCGTCGAGGCGCTGCACGAGCCGGCGATAGAAGTCGATGTCCTCCTCGCCGCTGCCGTGCTCGAGGTCGTATTCCTCGGGGCGCGAGTAAATTGTGGCCATGAGGGCCAACAAGCAATCGCGATGCCCGGCGATGAACGGTATCGCGCTTGCAGGATTTCCAGCGGGTCCAGCGGACCGAACAGGTCGGATGGCCCGACCGGTCCGATGGCGAGGAGGGCACGTGAGTCAGCGCGAAAAGATCTTCGAGATGCTGAAGGGGTTCGACACCGTCATGCTCGTCACGGTGACCGGCGACGGCCGCGTCGAGAGCCGCCCGATGCAGGTCGCCGACATCGACGACCGCACCGGCAACCTGTACTTCTTCACCGGCCGCGACTCGCGCAAGGTCGACGAGGTGATGGAGAACGAACAGGTCGCCGTGGTCTGTCAGGACGAGCGGACGCAGTATTTGTCGATTTCCGGGGTCGGCCTCGTTGTCCACGACCCGACCCGGGCCCGCGAGTTGTGGAAGGAGCCGTACCGGGTCTGGTTCCCGGACGGGCCCGACGACCCGACCCTGCGCCTGTTCGTGGTCGAGCCGCGCCTGGCCGAATACTGGGACCAGCGCGGCACCAACAAGCTCGAGTACATATTCGAGGCAGCGAAGGCTTACGTCTCCGGCGACCGTCCGAAGATCGACGAGGGCGATCAGCACGGGCGCGTGCCGCTGTAACGATCGCGGCTGTCCCAGCTCGAGGCGATGCGTTCGACCGTGCCTACGCACCGCCTCAGAGACCGGCTGGCGCCAGCCGGTCGAAGACCCGCGCGGCATTGTCGTGCAGGAGCGCGCGCCCGATCTCCAGGGCGCGCGCCTCCGTGAAGGCGCTCGCCCGCACCCGCGCCGCCAGCGTCGCGGCGATGTTGCGCCGCGCCATCACCAGATGCGCATACGACAACTCCGGATACCGGTAGTCGCCCCCGAACCCGAAGATCTTGTTGATCGGCACCAGATCGATCAGCTCGGCGAGCACCCGTCGGGCGATCAGCGGCGACACCACGTGCATCCAGCAGAAGTCGAGGCAGACGTTGCGGAAGGTCTTGGCGATCACCGCGGCTTCGTGGTGGTACGGGTAGCCGATGTGGAACAGGTCGAAGGTGACCGACGGGTAACGGAAGAACAGGTTGGTGAGATCGGTCGGTCGCGAGTGGGCGACGAAGTTGCCGTTGCCGGCGTGCAGGCCGGTGTGCACCTGCACCGGCAGCCGGTGCGCCTCGGCCAGTTGCACCAGGTGGTGGAACATGTGGTCGGCGAGCGCCTTGTAGGGCCGCGACTCGACACGGCGGAAGCCCTGGCCAGGTGGCGTCTCGTCGCGCATCACTCGATCGAACGCCCGTTGCGCGTCCCCCTCGGTCACCTCATCGAAGGCCAGCGAACGGTCGTACGCAAGCGTGGTCTTGATTGCCACCAGACCCAGGGCGAGCGCGGCTTCGACCTGGGCGGCGAGCGCCCGCTCGAGGTCGGCGACGCTGGCGATGGCGTGGCCCGCCTGCGATTCGAGCCGGCCGACGCCGGCCCTGGTGATCGGCGAGACGAACGCGTCGAATTTGCGGACCAGCGCGAAAATGGCCGGGTCGACCGCGGTGGGCCGGGGCTGCCAGTACTCGTCGTTCAGGCAGACGCGGAGGTTGGCCCGTCGGAGCAGGACGTCCCGGTACAGTCCGGGCCGGTTGGCGGCGGCGATGCGGGCATTGAGGCCGTCCAGCGACGAGCTCGATAGCTCATCCACCCCGTAGATGTCGGCCAGCGCAATCCGCAGTGCCTGGCCGTAGCCGGTGTGCTGCGCAGCCCGCCAGAAGGGTTCGAAGCGCCGCCATCTGTCGCCCGTCGCGGCCTTGGGGTCCTCGATCACGCGGCGGTCCGCGTCGTCGAGGCCGGCCGACGTCAGGTCGTCGAGCGCGTAGTGGCTAGCCAGGGTGAACACATCGACCGGCGCCGCGACCCGCTCGACCTCCGGCAGGATGTGCTCGTGAGTGTCGATCGCCCTCACCGCAGCCAGCGCGGTGGACAGGTCCGCCTCCAGCCCTCCGGCCGGCGCCTGTGGCGCCATCCCCAGCAGCGGTGTCCCGAGCGGCAACGCGAGCAGCGTGCGTCTGTCCATGTCGCGGATGCTACGACAGCCGACAGCGGATGGCCGACAGCCGACGCCGCGACGGCCGACCTTGGTCGCTCGGCCTGTCGCTTGCAGGCGGACTGGCGCCTATGATCGTCTACCGCACCGCTGGCCGACTGGTCGACCCGGCACTCGAACTCTCGAGGTGTCTGGCGCCGACGGCGACCGGGCTGGACGCGCAACTGGGCCGTTTGTTGACGGTCGGCGCGGTCGAGTGCGCGATCACCGATCATGCGGCGCCCCAGGTCGACGGCCTGGACCCCCGCGTGCACATCCTTGCCTCGGCGACACGGGCGGCCGCGCGGGTGCTGCTCGAAGTGGCAATCGACGGGGTCGCCGCCTCGGCCAGCGAACGCCATGCGCAACGAGCGTTGGCGGCGTGCCTGACCCTGTCGCTGCCCGGGACCACCGAGTTGCGCAGCCCGGCCGGGTTCGCGTACGACGGCCTGCACCCCCTGTCCTACGACGCAGCCGTCCGCCAATGCCTGGCGCAGTATCGACCGGACCGCGTGCTGGTGATCGGCCTGCGGACCATCGGCGCGACCCTCGCCGGACTGGTCGCGGCCCGCTGTGATCGCGAGGGAATTCCGGCTGCCAGCCTGACGCTGCGGCCCCGCGGTGAGCCGATGGCCCGCACCGTTCTCGTCGACGCCGACTGGTGCGCCGCGGTCGCCGGCGAGCGGGGCGCGCTGTGCCTCGTGGTCGACGAGGGGCCAGGCCCGAGCGGGTCGTCGCTGGTGGCGGCCGCCGATCTGGTCGAGCGCCTCGGACACCCGGCCGAGCGCATCGTGACGCTGTGCAGTCACGACCCGGAGCCGGAGACCCTGCGGTCGATGCACGCGCAGACACACTGGCACCGGCGCCCGCGCCTCGTCGCGCTGCCGCATCTCGCGCCGTTCGATGAGGACTGGTCCAGCGGCCGATGGCGGTCGATTCGGTGCGCAGGGCCGGCGGCGTGGCCCGCCGTGTACGCGCGGCACGAACGACCCAAAGGCGTGTCGGCCTCGGCACCGGGCGTCCTGCAGAAGTTCGTGGGCATGGCGGCCTGGGGCCAGCCCGCGGTCCGGCGCGCCGAGGCCTTGGCCGACGCCGGGTTCTCGCCGCCGACCTCGGTGGTGGGGAACGGCTACGTCTGCACGCCGCTGCTACAGGCCGAGCAGCCCCCGTCGCGGCGCGGCAACGCCAGGCTGCTCGCGACGCTCGCGCGCTACCTGCCGTTCCGGCGGGGCGCCTTTGGCACCGGCGAACGCGCCGATGTCGACGGCCTGCTGACCTTGCTGCGGAGCAACGTGCGGGAGTTGTGGGGATCGCGCTACGACGCGGCGCTGTCGACTGCCGAGCGCGTGGCCGCCCAGACGCCACCGCAGCCTGCCACGATCGTCGACGGCCGCCTGCAGCCGTGGGAGTGGGTGGCCACACGTGACGGCCTGCTCAAGGTGGACGCGGTCGAGCACGGCGACGACCACTTTCAGCCCGGTCCGCAGGACTGCGCCTGGGACGTCGCGGGTGCGCTGTCCGAGTTCGCCTGGACTGCCGCCGAACGCGCCGAGTTGATCGCCACGCTGACCGCCGCGCTGCGCGACCCCGGATTGCCGCAGCGGCTGCCCTGGATGGTACCCGCCTATCTGGCGACGCGCGTCGGCTTTGCGAGCATGGCCCGCGAGGCGCTTGCCGACAGCGACGACGGCCGCCGCTTCGCGCGTCAGCAGCGACGCTATGCGCGGCAACTGGCTGCGGCGCTCGAGGCGGTGCCGACCGGGCACTGACGCGCCCGCGCCCGCATCACGCGTAGACCCGCATCACGCGGTAGGCGCCGGACTTGGTAGACCCGCATCACGCGTAGGCGCCGGACTTGTCCGGCGCCCTGGCTCGAGGGGTGCCCGATACGCTCAGGACCGCAGCGTCGATTCGTGGAGCACCCGCGCCAATTCGGCGGCGAGCGTCTGCGGCAGGCAGGGCTTGGTGACGAACGCATCGCAGCCGGCGCCACGCGCTCGCTGTTCTTCGCCGTTGAGGGCGTGGGCGGTGAGCGCGATGATCGGGATCTCCGCGGTCCGCGCGTCGCGCTTCAACATGCGGGCCAGTTCCCAGCCGTCGATTCCCGGCAGCGACAAATCCATCAGGATGATGTCGGGCACCAGCGTCACCGCCTTGTCGAGGGCGACATGCCCGTCGGCGGCTTCTTCCACACGATAGCCTTGCCGTGTCAGATAGAACCCGTACATCTCCCGCGCATCCTCGTAGTCGTCGATCAGGAGCACGAGCGGCGTTGGCGCGGGCGGTGAAGGGTGATCAGGCATGCACGGTCGGTGAGGGAACCCGCCGTCGCATCATATTTCACCGCTGCGACCCTCGGCAAGGCGGCCGGCGCCGTCCGATGCCACCACCCGGCCGTCCTGCAGGCGGATGATTCGATCGGCACGCCCGGCGATTTCGGCTGGGGCATGGGTGACGTAGAGCATTGGCAGCCGTCGCTGTTCGCGCAACCGATCGAGGTACGGGATGATCTCGGTGCGTCGACCGATGTCGACGGCCGCGAGCGGCTCGTCGAGCAAGAGCAGGCGCGGACGACCCAGCAACGCCCGCCCCAGCGCCACCCGCTGCACCTCGCCACCCGAGAGCCCGGTGTGCGATCGCGTCAGCAGCGATCGCAGGTCGAGCAGGTGCACGATCTCGTCCCAGTCCTCGGCGCCACCAGGCGCGCCGCCGGCACACCAGTGCGCGTAACGGAGGTTGTTGCGCACCGAGAAGTGCGGAAACAGGCGGGCATCCTGTGTCACATAGCCGACGCCGCGCCGATGCGGCGGCACCCACAGCCCGCGTGCTGTGTCCACGAACACGACCTCGTCCGACGCAATCCGGCCGTGACCGGGACGCACCAGGCCGGCGATCAGCCGCAACAGCGTGGTCTTGCCCGCGCCCGAGGGGCCGATCACCGCCGTCAACCCGGCGCCTGCCGTGAGATCGAGATCGAGCGCGAGCGCGCCGACCCGGTGCGTGACCCGCACCTGTAGCATCACGGCCGCTCCGGCGCGGCGCGGCGCGCCAGCGCCTCGGAGGCCAGCAGCGCCAGCAGCGACACCGCGACCGACAGGGCGACCAGTCGCAGTGCGCCGGCATCGCCGCCTGGCGCCTGGGTGTACGTGTAGATCGCCAGCGCCATCGTCTGCGTCTCGCCCGGGATGTTGGAGACGAAGGTGATGGTCGCGCCGAACTCGCCGAGGGCCTTGGCAAAGCCGAGGATCATCCCGGCGATGATGCCGGGCAGGGCCAGTGGCACGGTCACCGTCAGCAGCACGCGCAGTGGTCCGGCCCCCAACGTCGCCGCGGTGTCCTCGAGGCGGTGATCGACCTGCTCGATGCCGAGACGGATTGCCCGCACCACCAGCGGGAATCCCATAACCGCGGCGGCCAGTGCCGCACCGGTCCAGCGGAAGGCGAACACCAGCCCGAGCGTGTCGGCCAGCCACGCGCCGATCGGGCCACGGCGGCCGAACAGGTACAGCAGCAGGTAGCCGGTGACGACCGGCGGCAGCACCAACGGCATGTGGACGATCGCGTTCAGCAACGACCAACCCCAGAAACGTCGGCGCGCCAGCAGCAGCGCCACCGGCACCGCCACCAGCACGCTCACCAGCGTCGCCCACGCCGCGACGCGCAGGCTGAGCCCGAGAATCGCCAGTTCTTCGGCAGACCAGGGCATGCCGTTCAGGGAACCGGGCCCTGCCAGCCTTGCGCGGCGAACACCGCGGACGCGGCCGGCCCCTGCAGCCGTCGCAGGACCGCCCCGGCCTCCGGCCTGGCCGCTGAGGTCAGCGCCGCCGGATAGCGGATCGGCGGATGGGTCTGCGGGGCGATGCGGTCGACGACCCGGACGCGAGGTTCGGCACGCGCATCCGATCCGTAGACGATGCCGAGCGGCGCCTCGCCGCGCGCCACCAGCGCCAGCGCGGCCCGGACGTGGTCGGCGGGGGCGACGCGGTCGGCAACCTGATCCCACAGCCCCAGGTGCGCCAACGCCGCGCGTGCGTACTTGCCGGCCGGGACCACGGTCGGATCGGCGAGGGCCAGCCGGCCGTCGCCCAGTGCCGCGCGCAGCGGCGCGCCGGGCTTGAGCCGGAGAGTGGTTGCGCTGTCGGCAGGAGCAATCAGCACCAGAGTGTTGCCGATCAGTGTGACCCGCGTCCCTGGTCGGATGAAGCCGCGCGCCTGCACGTGATCCATCCATTCCTGATCGGCGGAGATGAACAGGTCGGCCGGGGCGCCAGCCTCGATCTGCCGCGCCAGCGTGGAACTGGCGGCATAGGTGACGCGCCAGCGCAGGCCGGCGGGGGCAATCACCTCGATGCCGACCTGGTCGAGCGCCGTCTTCAGACTGGCCGCGGCGAACACCGTGACGACAGGGGCTTCGCTGGACTCGCGATGGCCACAGGCGACCGCGACCAGCAGCAGGCAGGCGGCAGCAAGGCGGCGCACGGACGCATTATCAAGCAGGCCACGGGCACGAAAAGCCCCGCGTCGATGTGACGCGGGGCTTCTCCGTATCGCGCAGCGACTGTTACTCCGAGCGCTCGCCGCGCAGTTCGAAGCCCTTGCGGTACTCACGCGTCAACTGCTTGTCGGCCTCGCGGTCGTTGACGAAGGTTTCGCTCTTGCCGTCGAACTGCAGCCCGCGTCCGACGCGGTAGGAGATGTTGGCCAGGTGCGGCAGCGTCGACGAGAGGTGACCCTCGAGCACGTCGCAGGTCAGCACCTTCGGGTCGTTGGCGCGCACCGCGTCGACGAAGTTCTGGTAGTGCGGCGACTCGATGCTCGTGAGCACGAGCGGGTCGCTGCCCCCCGCTTCGGGCGGGGCGTTCGAGCCGGGCCCCTTCTCGTCCTTGCGGCCCTTGTACGACTGCCACTTGCGGCCGTCGCCGTCGAGCCACAGCCAGCCCTCGGTGCCGTAGAACAGGTTGCCGATCTTCTGCGTGCCTTCTTCGTTGCTGGCCTCGCCGCGGGTCGCGAACTCGAGGATGGCGCCGTCGGCGTACTCGTAGAGCGCGCTCTGCACGTCAGGCGTTTCCTGGGACGACTCGGGGCCGTAGTAGCCACCGACCGAGCTGACCTTCACCGGGTGCTCCATCTTGCCGAGGCCCCAGCGTGCGATGTCGAACTGGTGCGGGCCCTGGTTGCCGGTGTCGCCGTTGCCGTAGTCCCAGTGCCAGTGCCAGTTGTAGTGGAACCGGTTGCGGTTGAACTCACGCTTGGGCGCCGGGCCGAGCCACAGGTCGTAGTCGACCTTGGACAGGTAGGCGGCATTCCAGGCCGGCTCGGGACGTGCCTCCACGTTCAGCTTGTAGGTTTCGCCGGCGCCGACCGGGCCATCCGGGTACTTGCCGATCGAGGGGCGCGGCTTGAAGCACAGGCCGCGCGCCATGTAGACCTTGCCGATGCCGCCGTCCTGCAAGAACTTGATCGCCTGGCGCACCGCCGGGCGGCTCCGGTTCATGGTGCCGACCTGGACCAGCTTGCCGTACTTCTTCTGCGCCTCGATCATCTGGCGGCCTTCCCAGACCGTGAAGGCGGCGGGCTTCTCGACATAGACGTGCTTGCCGGCCTGCAACGCCCAGATGGTCATCAGGGCATGCCAGTGGTTCGGCGTGGCGATAATCACGCCGTTGATGTCCTTGTCGTCGAGGACGCGCCGGAAATCCTGCACGAAGGTCGGCTTGAACGTCGGCACGTCGGCGAGCGCCTTGTCGTTGACGCGCTCGGCCTCGAGATTGAGATCGACGTCGGCGATGGTCTTGATCTCGACGTTCTTCAGCTTGGCAAAGCCGCGCTTGAGCGAGTTGCCCTGGCCGCGGATGCCGATGCTGGCCAGCACCATGCGGTCGTTGGCGCCTTGCACGCGCGCCCCGGCCATCGTCTGTGCCTGCACGGTGGAGGGGAGGAAGTGCCCGCCCGCGGCGACTACCGCGGTGGTCACGCCGAGCCGGGACGCAAACTCGCGTCTCGACATGCCATTGCCTGAGTGTTGTTCTGCCACGTTGCCCTCCATGCGCGGGCCCGACTGCTGCGCCCGTTGTCTGCTGTCTGTGAGTGCGGCAGTCTACCACCGTCACCGTGCGAGAGGTAGAACCAATGGCCCGCACCTCGGACCAGCGCGCGGGGTGGTCGTCGTCTTGCACGGGACCCGCAAATGAGCTTCCACGGCTGGGTGGCCGCGATCGGAGTGCTGCTGCTGCTGATGGCGTTGTCGTCGGCGTACATCCGGCGCCTGCCGATCACCAGCGCCGTAATCTATCTCGGCATCGGGCTGGCCGCCGGCCCGGCCGGCCTGAGCCTGCTGACGCCCGATCTCGACGCCGACGTGACGTGGGTCGAGCGCCTGACCGAGGTTGCGGTGATCGCGGCGCTGTTCGTCAGCGGCCTGACCCTGCGCCTGCCGTTGCGGCACCACGCCTGGCGCGCGCCGCTCATGCTGGCCGGGCCGGGCATGCTCCTGACCATCGTCGGCGTCGCCCTGGCGCTGGTCTGGG
>JACDAO010000453.1 GCA_013695405.1 Acidobacteriota bacterium
GGATAGAGGCCGCGGACATCGTAAGCCTTGAAGATCGCCGGGTTGACCACGTTGACGTCTGCCATGCGTAAGTTCCTGCCGACGCACCAGACGGCGGTGCCCGGCGAAAGGCCCGAGGGGGTCAGAGTTTACTGTAGTCGGTGACGGTGGTCCGATCGCCGAGGATGCGGCCCGCGGACACCACCGCCCTGCGGCCGATGTGGCAATTGCGGCCGATCAGCGCGCCTTCGACGACCGCGTCGCCGCCGATGACGGTGCTCGCCCACGCCACCGTGTCGCGCACCTGCGCCTGCTCGTCGACCTGCGCCTGCTTGCCGAGCACCGCATACGGCCCGATCCGCGCGCCCTGGCGCACGACCACGCCCTCGTCGAGGAAGCACGGCCCCTGGATGTCGACGTCCTGCTCGATCTTGGCTCCCAGATCGACGACCCCGCCCGGCCGATCGAGGAACGGCTCGGCGCGGTAGCGCCCGTCCATGATGTCGCGATGGACCTGCCAGTATTTCTCGGGCGTGCCGATGTCGATCCAGTAGCCGTGGCTGACGTAGGCGACGAACGGCTCGCCATTGGCGACCAGCGACGGGAAGTACTGGCGCTCGATCGAGTACGGCTCGTTTTCCGGGATCCGCGACAGCGTCTCGGGCTCGAGCACGTAGATGCCGGCGTTGATGGTGTTGACGGTGATCTGGTCTTGATCGGGTTTCTCGAGAAAACGCTCGACGTTGCCCCCGGCGTCGGTCTCGACCAGGCCGTACGCCGACGGGTTGTCCACCGGCGTCAGCACGATCGTCGCCCTGGCCTGAGCGGCACGATGCCTGGCGATGACCGCGTTGAGGTCAATCTGCTGCAGCACGTCGCCGTTGAGCACAATCACCGAGTCCTGCACGTGCCGGGCCGAGAAGCGAATGGCGCCGCCGGTGCCGAGCGGCTCGGGCTCGACCGCGTAGCTGATCTTGACGCCCAGCGCCTCGCCGTCGCCGAACGTCTCCTCGATCCGACGCGGCTGGTAGTTGAGGCTGAGGATGACCTCGGTGATCTCGGGCACCTGCCTCAGCTGGTCGAGCTGGTACATCAGGAATGGTCGGTTGAAGATCGGGACGATCGGCTTGGGGGTATTGAGCGTGAGCGGGCGAAGGCGCGTGCCTTTGCCACCGGCGAGGATGATGGCCTTCATGACAGCAGGGAATGATAGCGCATGCCTTGCGCGCGACTGCCCACGGGTACAATGGCGCCGCCTGCCACGCACGACTCGAGGGGGCGTGCGGCACGATGGTCAACCTCCCGAACGTTCTCTCCCTCGTCCGCATCGTTCTGGTGCCGCTGTTGGTGGTGGTGATGCTCACGCCGCCGCGCAGCTGGG
Organism: Acidobacteriota bacterium; assembly: GCA_013695405.1. GTDB lineage: Bacteria > Acidobacteriota > Vicinamibacteria > Vicinamibacterales > Vicinamibacteraceae > Luteitalea. Next base: position 1,361 of record JACDAO010000453.1, read on the forward strand.
ACTGGATTGGCGTCGGCGGCGATCTGCTGGGCGCGGCGATCTTCGGGTTAGCCTCGCTGACCGACCTGCTCGACGGCTGGCTGGCGCGGCGCCGCAAGCAGATCACCGCATTGGGGCAGTGGCTCGATCCGCTGGCCGACAAGCTGCTCGTGTCGGGCGCATTCATCTCGTTGGTGCAGCTGGACCGGGTCCCCGCCTGGATGGTCGCCGTGATCGTCGGGCGCGAGTTGGCCGTGACCGGCCTGCGCAGTGTCGCGACCTCGCGCGGCGTGCCGATGCCGTCCTCCGACCTCGGCAAGCGCAAGATGGCTGCGCAGGTGACCGCGATCCTCGGCCTGATGCTCGCCCCACGGGTGCCTGCCCCGCTGCACCTGGTCGGTCCGGTGGCCCTGTGGGTGATGCTGGCGCTGACGGTCTGGTCCGCGATCGACTACTACCGCCGCTTCAACGACGTGCTGCGCCGCGATCCACCCTGATCGCCCCGCTCGTCAGAGGCCGGCGGCCGGAGGGGTGGGCTTGACGGTAGCGCTCGGCGTGGTTGGCGCGGCTGGTGCGGGCCCCGGTCTCGAGGCCGGGGCGGCGCCAGCGGGCGGGGCCGTCACGCTGATGGTGGGCCCAGTCCCGGCGGGTGCCACGCCCGGCGCCTGCTGGGGCGCCTCGAGCAACGGCGTGCCCTGCGATGGTGCCTGCTGCGCCAGAGTCGACCTGATCTGTGCCGCCAGCGTCTCGCCCTTCTCCAGGAACTCGCTCTGCTCGAACTCCTGCTTCAGCTTCTCGAGCAGGGGCAGGGCCTCGGCATCCCGCTTGATGGTGACCAGCGAATCGGCCAGGTAATAGTAGAGCGCGTCGCGATTGGTGAACTGCGGGTCCTCCTGCAGCACCTGCCGGAACCGAGAGATCGCTCCCGGATACCAGCGCGAGCGGTGGTAGTAGAACCCGACCCGGTAGATCGACTCGCTCATCCGGTCTCGCGCGATGCGCTCCTTCTCGCGTACCTCGGGCATCAGCCCGCTGTTGGGGTAGCGTTCGCGGAACGCGCCGAACTGCACCAGCGCGGCGCGTGTCTCGGTCTGGTCGCGCTCGGCCTTCGGCATCTGGTCGAAATGCGTCATCGCCAGCTTGTACTGCGCGTAGTCGGCCCGCGCGTGGGTCGGGAAGTACGACAGGAACTCCTGGAACTCGCGCTCGGCGCGCAGCTTGCCCTCGGTGGTGCCGTCACCCAGATACGCGTCGCCCAGCCCGAGCTTGGCATCGGCGCGAAGCGGACTCTGCGGGTACCCGTCGACCAGCTGCTGATAGTACTCGCGCGCGGTGTACCACTTGCGATCGGCAATCGCCGCCGCGCCCTGCTCGGCCAGGTACTTGTCGGGTTCGGTGACGCCGGCCGGGATGTTCCCGCGCTTGGCCGCGCAGCCGGCGGCGAGCACCAGGGTCAGCAGGACGACGAGGCGCGCGACCGGCGCGCCGTGCCTCCTCAGGATCGTAGGCGACGTAACCATGAGTACTCTTCCGTCAATCCCTGCTCGAGCGTGACCGAGGGGGTGAACCCGAGATCGGCGGCGGCCCGGCTGGTATCTGCGTAGGTGTCGCGCATGTCGCCCTTCTGGAGCGGCAGGTGCTCGATGGTGACCGGCGTGCCGACGAGCCGGCTGATGATCTCGAAGACCTCGTTGACCGAAACCCGCGACCCGCCGCCGACGTTGTAGACCCGGCCGGGGACGCCGCGGGTGCCGGCCGTCGCCGTGGCGGTGACGGCATCGGCGACGAAGGTGAAGTCGCGTGTCTGCTCGCCGTCGCCGTAGCGCGTCAGTGGCTGACCGTCCATCGCCGCCGTGAGGAAGCGGTGGAAGCCCATGTCGGGACGTTGCCGCGGCCCGTACACGGTGAAGTACCGCAAGGCGACGAATGGCAGGCCGTGATTCACGTGGTACAGGTGCCCGAGGTGCTCGGCGGCCAGCTTTGACACGCCGTATGGCGAGACCGGCTGCAACCGGGCGTCCTCGCGCATCGGGATCACCGCCTCGTCGCCGTACACCGACGAGGTCGAGGCATAGACGAACCGCTCGAGCGGACGGCCGGCACAGGCTTCGAGCAGCCGCTGAGTCGCCCCGATGTTGTTGCTGACGTAGATGTCGAAATCGCGCCCCCAGCTCTTGCGCACCCCGGCCTGCGCCGCCAGGTGGAAAATATGGGTGACGCCTTCGAGCAGCGTCGGCAGGTCGACGTCCTGCAG
>JACDAO010000779.1 GCA_013695405.1 Acidobacteriota bacterium
CGCCGATCACCTTGACGGCCGGCCATTGCGCGAGGCGGTGGAGGCCCGTGTCGTCGCCAGCGGCCGCGACTGGCCTGGTGGGCAGGTGCTGCTGCTGACGCACCGCCGCGTCGCTGGGTATGTCTTCAACCCGCTCAGCCTGTTCTACTGCTTCGACCGCGCAGGCCGCCTCGACACGGTCGTCGCCGAGGTCCACAACACCTATGGCGAGCGCCACGTCTACGTCCTGCCAGCCGATGCGACGACGGCGCAGGCCGGCGCGTCGCACAAGAAAGAGTTCCACGTCTCGCCCTTCTTCAGCCTGGACGGCACCTACCACTTCGATCTGCCGGCGCCTGGCGAGCAGGTCGTCGTGGCGATCGATCTGGCGGTCGGCGACCAGCGGCCGTTCCGCGCGCGTCTCGCCCTGCGCCGGCAGCGTCTGACCGATCGGGCGCTGCTCGCGATGCTGGCGCGGTACCCGCTGGTGACGCTGCAGGTGATCGCGGCCATCCACTGGGAGGCGGTGCGGCTGTGGTGGAAAGGCGTGCCGTTCCAGCCCAAGCCGGCGTACGCGCCCGAAACCGCCCGGCAGACGCGGCCGTAGGCAGAGACAGATGCAGGCACAGACTGAGGACCGATCGGCGTGAGTGACCATTTTGACGGCGACAGCCCGCACGGGTCGTTCGACGCGACCTTCTCGCTGTCGCAGGCCGGACCGCAGCCGGGCCGGTCGCCGGGGCTGGTGTCGCGGCTCGCCAAGCGGACCGCGCTGGCCGCCCTGCCGACCATTCGCGAAGGCCGGCTGACCGTCCATCTGCCGGACGGCTCGGTGCAGCAGGGCGGCGATCCGTCCGCGCCGCTGCACGCCTCGATGTGGATCGACGACGAGCGATTCTTCGGCGAGTTCGCGCGGCGTGGCGACATCGGCGTCGGCGACTCGTATGTCGCCGGACACTGGCGCACCGACGACCTCGTCCGGTTGCTGGAGATCGGACTGCGCAACGAGCACGCGCTGCCGCAAGCCACATGGCTGACACGACTGCTGAACCTGCCGAGCGACCTCGAACACCGGCTGCGCAGCAACACCCGCGCCGGCAGCCGTCGCAACATCCACGCCCACTACGATCTGAGCAACGAGCTGTTCGCGCTGTTCCTCGATCCGGCGATGGTCTACTCGGCCGGCTACTACGAGCGCACCAGCGACAGCCTCGCACTGGCGCAGCAGCAGAAGTTCCAGCGTCTCGGCGACGCGGTCGGCCTGCGGGCCGACGCGCACGTCCTGGAGATCGGCTGCGGCTGGGGCGCGTTCGCGATCTTCGCGGCGCGTGCCTATGGCTGTCGCGTGACCGCGATCACCGTCTCGCAGGAACAGTTCGCGCTGGCCCGGTCGCGGGTCGAGGCGGCCGGTCTGTCCGAGCGCGTCGAGATCCGGCTCTGCGACTACCGCGACGTGTCCGGGCAGTATTCGCACCTGGTCTCGATCGAGATGCTCGAGGCCGTGGGCCGGCAGCACTGGCAGACGTTTTTCGAGGTTTGCGATCGCTGCCTGGCACCGGGCGGGGCGCTGGCGATCCAGACCATCGGCATGCCCGACCACCGCTTCGATGCGTACGCCCGCCACGCCGACTGGATCCAGAAGTACATCTTTCCGGGCGGCCTGCTGCCCAGCCTCGGCCAACTGTGCCAGGCCTCGTCGGCGACCACGCGCCTGACGGTGCGATGGGTCGACGACATCGCGCCGCACTATGCGCGCACGCTGGCCGACTGGCGCGGCCGCTTCCTCGACCGGCTCGACGATGTGCGAGGGCTCGGGTTCGACGAGCGCTTCATCCGGATGTGGGAGTTCTACCTGGCCTCGTGCGAGGCGATGTTCCGGACCCGGATGATCTCGACCTTGCAGCTGGTGATGGCCAGGGCCGGGGAGTAACGCCGCCAGACTCAGGCCGGGTCAGGCCCGGGCATGCGCACGTCGGCCACCAGCGGCAGGTGATCCGAGGCGACCAGCGTCAGGCGGGTGCGCGGCAGTGAGACATGCTCGACGACCACGCCGCCAGCCACGTAGATGTGGTCGAGATGAAACATCGGCAGCACCCCTGGATAGGTCTTGCGCCGCCGCAGGTGCGCCGACAGATCGACCCCTTCCAGCATCGCGCCCAGCGTCTTGGAGGTCAGCCCCTTGACCCACTCGTTGAAGTCGCCGAGCAACACCTTCGGTCCCGCGACGGCAGCGTCGGCGACGAACTCGGCCAGCCGCGGCGCCTGCTTGCGGCGCTCGAACACGGCGGTGCCCAGGTGGACGTTGTAGACGTGCAGCAGCCGGCCGTTGAGATTGACGTCGACGCGATGGCAGCCGCGCGGTTCACGCTTGTCGCAGGACAGGTCGCAGGGCTGGTCGGCGGTGATCGGGAACCGGCTGAGCACGACGTTGCCGTAGGCCTTGCCCCGCAACAGCCGCATCGAGTGCATCACCCAGCCCATGCCGAGCAGCGCACCGAGTTCTGCGGCCTGCCCGCAATCGTCGCCACCGGCGCCGACCACTTCCTGCAGGGCGACAACGTCGGCGTCCAGACTGGCGATCACCTGGGCGATGCGATCGACCCGGGTTCGCCCGTCCATGCCGCGGCACTTGTGAATGTTGTAGGTGGCCAGCCGGACGCGGTGACCGTCGTGAACTCGAGGGGCTCGGTGGTGTGTCATCATCCGCAGGTCGTGGGACCAGCCTACGCAACCCATGCCATGAAGGGAAGGGTGATGAGCCGCCTCGCCTCCGAACTCACTGTCCAGTGCCCGTGCTGCCGCGCCGAACTGGTGGTTGATCTCAACCTCAAGCGGGTGGTCTCGCACACCGAGGCGCGCACCGGACCGGTGCGCGAGCTCGAGGACGCGCAGCGGCTGCTGGCCGACGAGGCGGCGCAGCGTGAGCGGCTGTTCGAGCAGTCGATGCGGGCCGAGCAGCATCGCGGCGCCGACCTCGATCGCCGGTTCCGCGAAGCGCTCGAACAGGCACAGCAGGAGCCGGTGACCCGTCCGACCCGCGGCTTCGATCTCGACTGACGTCGGCCCGGCGCGGATCGCTAGCGGCGGGCCAGGCGCACCGACGGCAGGAAGACGCGCGGCAGCGGCGCCCAGCGCTCCTGTCCGCCGTAGTACAGCGGCTTGTAGCCCGGGTGGCGCGCCGTGAAGGCGAGGTAGCGGTGGCGAAGCCTGTCGATCCGGGCGTCGGCGGTCGCGATCGCCCGATGCGGCAGGTCGATCAGCGCCCGCTCGACGTGCCACAGGTTGCGCGTCGAGCACCGCCAGTCGGATCGGGGCAGGCTCCGCAGGTCGAGCACGCCATAGCCGGTAATCCGTCCGGTGCCGTCGACGTACGGATCGATGTAGCTGCAGGCCAGCGCCCGCACGGTTCGGAACACCGGACGACGCCCGTGCAACCCCGGGTCACGCGATCGCGCGATGCTGCCCCAGCCGCTGGCGGTGCGGTAGACGAAGATCACGTGATCGAGCTTGTCCACCGACTCGAGGCTCATCACCAAGGGCGGCCAGCCGTGCGCCTCGAGAATCACCGCCGCGCTGAGCGCTGCCTCCATGCAGTGCGCGGTGCCGCGAGCCAGCACCGCGCGGAACGACTGCTGGGTGCTCCCGGCCGGTTCGGTGTTGTAGGGCACGTCATTGAGCCAGCGCTGCACCTGCAGCGGCGTGCGCAGGCATGCGATCAGGCGACGTTCCCTGGGCGTGAAGCGGCAGGCGGG
>JACDAO010000468.1 GCA_013695405.1 Acidobacteriota bacterium
CCGGCCGTCGACGCGCGATTCGGCGCGGAAACACGAGAGATTCGAGAAGCATTCGAGTCCGCCCACCGCACCATATTGGGTCTCCTCTCATCCCAGCCGATCCCGCAGGACCAACATCGAGCCGACACTGGCGGACTGGGCCCGACGGTAGAACCATGAGCGCTGGTCGCTGGCCCTGCAGGATCGGACCCCCGCTGAAAAACTTGACGCGACACAAAGGCACGACACCAACGTCCAGTGAGTGAGCACGCACTCTGCACCCAGAGAAGGGTGCGCCGCGCAGCAACCAGGGCTTCGTGGTCGCCAGCCCCGCGCGCGTTTGGTGCGCGCGGCCATCCGGGGAGGGAAGGCCGACGCCTCGCCGGCCCGCGCAGGCACCAACCCTGAAGGTGACCTGGCGCCGCGAACCCAGAAAATAGAGGCGAGCGCCACGACCCGATACCGGCCGCGACCCCCGCCTCCAGTTGGGAGCCGCTTGCGCAGACCCAACAACGCCGCAAATGCCATCCCTCCGAACGCTTCGAGCCGCGATGCCCGAAGATTCGGTAGCCGCATACCCCAATTGCAGAGGGCATGCCAGGCCGCGTGACACCGCGTTGGGACACCCTGGTGCGCCATGGCGTTGGAAAGTCCATGTGCGGCAGACCTAAGGCGCGGCTCAGTTGGCTCCCTGTTCTCCGGGGTGGCGCACCTCGATCTGGACCACCACTTGCCAGTGAGCGGCAACTTCTGGGAGAAGGTGCTGTTTCAGTCCGCGGTCTACGACGGCAATCCGATGGCTGTACATCATGCGCTGCACGCCGCGGCGACGCTGCGGCCCGACCACTTCCAGCGCTGGTTCGCACTCTGGGCCGGGTGCATCGACGACTTGTTCGAGGGTCCGGTCGCTGACGACGCCAAGCGGCGCGCCGCCCTGATTGCCGAGTCGATGCAGCAGCACCTGCGGATCGCCTCGGATCCCGAGCAGTTCACCGACGCCTACCGGCAGGCGCTCGGGATGTCGTCCGCTGCCGCTGCCAGCGGGACGTCGCTCGCCGCGCTCTAGACATCGATCAGCGGCAGACTGCTCGCCCGCGCCAGACTTCTCACCGCGGCATGACGTCCACGAGGAGGTGAGTGGACACTCCGGCAACAAACGCGCTGCTATCCTGTCCTTCGGCATTCCTCGACGTTGCACGCAGTGCAGCCGCAGAACTGCCCCTCGCGATGACCCGTTTCCCGACCCGCGTCTGGGCGACCATCCGTCGCCATCATCTCCTGACGCACGGCGACCGCGTCGCGGTGGCGGTGTCGGGCGGTGCGGATTCCCTGGCGCTGCTGCACGTGCTCGCCGACCTCGTGCCGCGGGCCGGGGCCAGGCTGGTCGGCCTGGTTCACGTCCACCACGGCCTGCGCGGTGCCGACGCCGACCGCGACGCCGAGTTCTGCCAGGAGTTGGCCGACGCGACCGGACTGCCGCTGCAACTGCTGCACGTCGACGTCGCCACCGAGGCTGCCCGCCGCCACTGGTCGACCGAGCGCACTGCGCACGCGCTGCGGCACGCCGCGTTCCACCTGGCCGGACGCCGCCTGCTCGCCACTCGCATCGCGCTTGGTCACACTCGCGACGATCAAGCCGAGACCGTCATCCTGCGCCTGCTGCGCGGTGCCGGCAGCCGCGGCATGGCCGGCATGTGGCCCTCGCGCGGGCTGCTGGTGCGACCCCTGCTGGAGGTCACCCGCCGCGACGTGGAACATTACCTGGCCGTGCGGGGTCTCACATGGAGAGACGACGCGTCGAACGCCGACCAGTCGATTCCAAGAAACGCGGTGCGTCACACGGTGTTGCCGGCGCTGATCGCAGTCGCGGGCGCCGGCCTGCCCGAACGGCTGGCCCGCCAGGCCGCCGCCTGGCGGGACGATGAGGAGTGGCTGGCGCGCTGCGTGGCGTCGGAATTGCCGTCCGTGCTGGTGCCTGACGCCGGGGGCGGCTGGCAACTCGACCTCGGTCGACTTGACGCGGTGCCTCCACCGCTTCGCAGGCGGGTCCGGCTCGGCGTTCTTCAGCAGGTGTTGCCGGCGGGGACTGCGTCGCTCCACCTGGTCGACGCGCTCGAGCGACTCGAGCGGCTCCGTGCCGACGGCGTCGGACAGCTCGGCCACTGGGCGGTGCGCCGCGTGGGCGTGCGGCTGACGTTCACCGGCGCACGTGACAGCCCGGTCGCGTTGCCCGCCGCATTGCCGGATCGGGTGCTCGACGTGCCGGGGTGTCTCGAGCTCAGTGAGTCAGGTTTACACATCGACGCGTCAGTTCTCCGACGCGACCGATGGGAGGTCGACGCTCGGGCGCGGACTCCGGGGGTGTCGGTGGCGGCGCTCGACGCCGACCGGGTGGGACAGACACTGGTGATCCGGGGCCGCCGGCGCGGCGATCGGATGCGGCCGTCCGGGGCCACCGGCAGTCAGAAGCTTCAGGACCTGATGGTGAACCGCAAGGTGCCGCGCCAACGCCGCGACGCCATTCCCGTGGTGACCACGGCTGACGGGCAGATTGCGTGGGTGGTTGGGCTGGCAATCGGCGGGGAATTTGCAATCCAGCCAGGTACGACCGGCGTGCTACTCTTGCAAGCCACGCGGTCAGGAGGAAAGGCTTGAATTCGACGCTCAGAAGCCTGCTGTTCTGGATGGTGCTCGTCATTGTCGGGGTCCTCATCTGGAACTTCTCGACGACGTTCCAGACCCGCGAGTCGATTATCCCGTTCAGTGAATTCGTCCAGCAGCTCGACACCAACAAGATCGACAAGGTCACCATCACCGGCCAGGAAATCGTTGCGACCTACAAGTCGGGCGACAAGGCACGGACCTATGCGCCGAGCCAGTACGAAGGCCTCGGCAACAAGATGGTGGCCAACAAGGTCGAGGTGACCGCTCGGGAAGAGACCGGCAGCCCGTGGGGGATGTTCCTCTACACCTGGGCGCCGATCCTTCTGATGATTGGCTTCTGGATCTTCTTCATGCGGCAAATGCAGAGCGGGGGCAACAAGGCCTTGTCGTTCGGCAAGAGTCGCGCCAAGCTGTCGTCAGGGTCACAGAAGAAGGTCACTTTCAAGGACGTCGCGGGTGTCGACGAGGCCAAGGAAGAGCTGCAGGAAATCATCGACTTCCTGAAGGAGCCGCAGAAATTCCAGAAGCTCGGCGGCCGCATCCCCAAGGGTGTCCTGCTGATCGGACAGCCCGTCACCGGCAAGACCCTGCTGGCTCGCGCGGTGGCTGGGGAAGCCAACGTGCCGTTCTTCTCGATCAGCGGGTCGGACTTCGTCGAGATGTTCGTCGGCGTCGGCGCCAGCCGCGTGCGCGACCTGTTCGAGCAGGGCAAGAAGAACGCGCCCTGCATCGTCTTCATCGACGAGATCGACGCGGTCGGCCGGCATCGTGGCGCCGGCCTCGGTGGCGGGCACGACGAGCGTGAGCAAACGCTCAACCAGTTGCTCGTCGAGATGGACGGCTTCGAGAGCAACGAGGGCGTCATCCTCGTCGCCGCGACCAACCGCCCGGACGTGCTCGACCCGGCCCTGCTGCGGCCCGGGCGCTTCGACCGCCGCGTCGTGGTCGATCTGCCCGACGTGCGTGGCCGCGAGCAGATTCTCGCGGTGCACACCAAGAAGATCCCGATGGGCGACGACGTCAAGCTCAACGTCATCGCCCGCGGCACGCCCCGCTTCGCCGGGGCCGACCTTGCCAACCTGGTCAACGAGTCGGCGCTGATTGCCGCCCGCCAGAACCGCAAGGTCGTGACCATGCACGACTTCGAGATGGCCAAGGACAAGGTCATCATGGGCGTCGAGCGCAAGTCGCGGATCATCAGCGACGACGAGAAGCGCCACACCGCGTTCCACGAGGCCGGCCACGCGCTGGTGGCGGCCCTGCTGCCCAACGCCGTGCCGCTGCACAAGGTGACGATTATCCCGCGGGGGATGGCCCTCGGCGTGACCTCGTTCCTGCCGGAGACCGAGCAGCTCGACTTCGCGAAGGAAGAGGCCGAATCGCAGATCGCGGTCGCGATGGGTGGCCGGATCGCCGACGAGATCTTCTGCCACACCAAGACCGCCGGCGCCCGCAACGACATCGAGCAGGCGACCGGGCTGGCCCGCCGGATGGTCTGCGAGTGGGGCATGAGCGAACTCGGGCCGCTCAGCTTCGGCAAGAAGGAAGAGCAGATCTTCCTCGGCCGCGAGATCAACCAGCATCGCGACTACTCGGAAGCCACCGCGGTGCGCATCGACGAGGAAGTGCAGATCTTCGTCCGCAGCGGTTACGACACCGCCCGCAGCATCATCGAGAAGCACAAGGACGCGATGCAGCGGATCGCCGACGAGCTGCTGATCCGCGAGGTGCTCGACGCCGACCAGGTCCGTCGGATCATCGCCGGCCGGCCGCTCGACGCGATCGAGCCGGTCGCACCGCTCGGGACGCCGACCGCCGAAGCAATTGCCGACGGCGAACGTCGTCCGCGGCCGTCGATCGTGCCGTCGATGCCGATCGCGAACAAGCCGCTCGCGCAAGAGTAGGCACGGTCGCGTTCGACGACTTCCCAGCGTGTAGGCGTCGGACTTGTCCGACGCGAGGTGTCCGCTCGCCGTAGGCGTCGGACTTGTCCGACGCGGAATGCCGCCGGACAAGTCCGGCGGCTACGTGTTCGGATCCGGCGGCTACGGATGTTGCCGCCTCGCGACGCACGTCGGCGCCTCGCCGTTCTGATGCTCCCCACCGCGCGCCGTCGCTACACCGTGCCGCTGCCCGGCGGACGATCCCTCGTCCTCGGCACCCGGACCAGGGTGATGGGCGTGCTGAACGTCACACCCGACAGCTTCTCGGATGGCGGCCGCCATGCCGACCCGCCGCACGCGGTCGACGCCGCCCTCGCGATGATCGCGGCGGGTGCCGACCTGATCGACGTCGGCGGTGAGTCCACCCGGCCCGGCGCGACCCCTGTCGACGCCGACGACGAGATCCGTCGCGCGGTGCCGGTGATCGCGGCGCTGACGCGGCAGACCGACGTCCCGATTTCAGTCGACACCACGAAACCAGCCGTCGCCCGGGCAGCGCTCGACGCCGGGGCGGCGCTGGTCAACGACATCAGCGGTCTGCGCCATGATCCGTCGCTCGCGCAGGTCGCGGCCGGTCACGGCGCCGCGCTGGTGCTGATGCACATGCGCGGCACACCTGCCGACATGTACGACCGCGCCGACTACGCGGACGTGTGCGCTGAGGTCGCCGACGAACTGGCCTGGAGCGTGGCCCGCGCCCTCGACGCCGGGGTAGGCCGTGCCTCGCTGATCCTCGACCCGGGGATCGGCTTCGCCAAGCGCGCCGCGCACAGCTGGACGCTGCTGCGGCAACTCGGGCACCCGGCGCTGGTTGCGCTGGACCTGCCGTGGCTGGTCGGCGTCTCGCGCAAGTCGTTCCTGCAGACGGCGGTTGGGAACCTGTCGCCGCCGGCGCGCGATCCGGCCAGCCTGGCGGCGGCGGTGGTGGCGATCCTCGGCGGTGCGCACCTGATTCGAGTCCACGACGTAGCCGGCAGCGTGCAGGCAAGCCGTGTGGCAGATATGATCAGCGCCGCCGATACCGACGTCAGCTGAGCGTCGCCGGCGACCGGCTCCCTCATGGACTCGCTGCTCTCGTGGTACGCCAGCACCCCCCTGACGATGTGGGACGTCGCCGACGTGGTGGTGGTGGCGGTCATCATCTACGAGTCGCTGCTGCTGATTCGTGGCACCCGGGCCATGCAGATGGCGTTCGGGTCGGCGCTGCTGGTCGGCCTGTATTTCTTTTCGATCGCGGCGCCGCTGCAGACCGTCAACTGGCTGATCCGCAACCTGATCGGCTACGTCGTGTTCGCGGCTATCGTGCTGTTCCAGAACGACATCCGGCGGGCGCTGGCGCACTTTGGCCGGACCCCGTTCGTCCGGGCCTTCTCGTGGGCCGAGAATGACGACGAGACGATCGAGGAGGTGGTGACCGCGGCGGCGCAGTTGGCCGACCGCAAGACCGGTGCGCTGATTGTCATCGAACGCGAGATCGGGCTGCGCAACTACATCGAGAGCGGGATCCCGCTTGACGCCAATGTCACCCACGACCTGCTGGTGAGCGTCTTCCAGACCAGTGGCCCGCTGCACGACGGGGCGGTGATCATCCAGGAGAACCGCGTCGCCGCCGCCTCGTGCTTCCTGCCGCTGACGGTCAGCCTGGCGAAGGGATCGGACCTCGGCACGCGGCATCGCGCGGCGATTGGCTTGACCGAGGAGAACGACGCGGTCGCGGTGGTGGTGTCCGAAGAGACCGGCCGAATCTCGCTGGCCACCGAAGGACAGCTGGCGCGCGGTCTGACCGCCGAGACGCTGCGCGTCCGCCTCAACACCCTGGTGCTGCAGCGCAAGACGGGTCGCCGGGCGCGACCGAGACCCTAGCCATGGCCTTGCACCCGTTTGCCAACTTGCCGCTCAAGCTGGTCTCGCTGGCGATCGCGGCCGTGCTGTGGTTGGCCGTGTCGGGTCAGAGCGTGGTCGAACGCAACGTCCAGGTGCCGCTCGAATACCAGAACGTCCCGCCGGGGCTCGAGATCGTCGGCGAGCCACCAGGGGCCGTCGACGTGCGACTGCGCGGGTCGTCGGGCAGCCTGGCCCGAGTCCAGCAGGGCGACGTGGTGGCGGCGCTCAACCTCGCGGGCGCCCGGCCCGGTACGAGGATCCTGAACCTGCTGTCCGACGAGGTGCGGGTCCCGTTCGGGGTCGCGGTCGTGCAGGTGACGCCGCCGACGGTGTCGCTGGAGTTCGAGCACTCCGGTCAGAAGGTCGTCACGGTCTCGCCGGTGGTCGAGGGCGAGCCGGCGCCCGGGTTCGTGGTCGGCCAGATCACCTCGTCGCCGGCGACGGTCGTCGTGCTCGGCCCCGCTGGACGGTTGCAGACGTTGCGCGAGGCGACTACCGAGCCGGTGCAGGTGGGCGGCGCTCGACGGACGCTGCAGGATCGGGTGACGATTGGCATCGAGGACAGCGCGCTGCGGCTGCGTGAGCCGCAAGTCGCGACCGTGACCGTCGAGGTGCTGGCCGCGTCGGTCGAGCGGACGGTCTCGGCCGTGATCGTGCGCGCGGTCGCCGCCGCCGCCGGCACCCGGGTCACCATCGCCCCGGCCGTGGTCGACGCCCGGGTCCGTGGCAGCAGTGAACGGATTGCCGCCCTGCAGGCCACCGATCTGGTCGCCGAAGTCGACCTGAACACCCTGACCCGCGGCCGCTACGTGCTCCCGGTGCGCCTGCAAACGCCGCCCGGCGTGGCTGCCGAACGGACCGAGCCGGCGACCGTGACGGTCATCATCCGTTGAACCTCCTGTAGCCTGTAGCCGTAGCGCCGACCCCGATCCCGAGTCCCTAGCCCATGCCCCTGTTCGGAACTGATGGAGTCCGTGGTGTCGCCGGCCAGCCGCCGCTCGACGACACGACGGTGATGCGCCTCGGCGCCGCGCTGGTGCGCGTGCTGCCTCACCAGGGACCGGTCCGGCTCTTGATTGGCCGCGACACTCGCGAGTCGGGCGTCTGGATCGAGCGCGCGATTGCCCGTGGCGTCCGAGCCATGGGTGGCGACGTCCTGACGGCCGGGGTGGTGCCGACGCCGGCGATCGCGGTGATCACCCGGGCCGAAGACTTCGATGCCGGGATCGTCATCTCGGCGTCGCACAACCCGTACGAGGACAACGGCATCAAGGTGTTCTCGGGGCACGGCCAGAAGTTCGACCAGGCGCTCGAAGCCCAGGTCGAGGCGCTGGTAGCCGATCCACACTTCGCGGTCGACGGGCAGGCGTCGGCCGAGATGGAACCGCACGAGGTGGTCGAGCCGTACAGTCGCCATGCGCGGCACGCCCTGCCCTCCCCGGGCCTGCTCAACGGCCTGCGGATTGGTCTTGATTGCGCCAATGGCGCCACGACCACGGTGGCGCCGCGGCTGTTCCGCTCGCTCGGGCTGGACGCGACCGTGATCGGCGCCACGCCAGACGGCCGAAACATCAACCTTGCGTGCGGGTCGACCCATCTCGAGTCATTGCAGACCCTGGTCCGTGCCGGTGGTCTGGCGCTGGGCATCGCCTTCGACGGCGACGGCGACCGCTGCCTGCTGGTTGACGATCAGGGCGCGGTGGTCGACGGCGACGCGATCATGCTGTTGCTGGCGCTGCACCTGCACCAGACCGGCGGGCTCGCCAAGGACACGGTGGTGGCCACCGTGATGAGCAACCTCGGGCTCGAACGTGCCTTGCATCGCCGTGGCATTCGCCTGGTGCGCACCGCGGTCGGCGACAAGCACGTGATGGAGGAGATTCTCGAGCACGGCTACTCGCTTGGCGGCGAGCAGTCCGGGCACGTGATCCTCTCCGAGCACCTGTTCACCGGCGACGGCATCGTCACCGCGCTGCGCGTGCTGCGGGTGATGGCCGAGACCGGCCGATCGCTCAGGGACCTGGCGTCGGCGCTGGTGCCCTATCCGCAGACGCTGGTCAACGTCAGGGTCGGACGCCGCGTGCCGGTGGCCGAGGTCCCGGCGCTGGCGGCGGCGGTGAACTCGGTCGAGCGTCGCCTCGGCGACGAGGGCCGGCTGCTGGTGCGCTATTCGGGCACCGAACCGCTGCTGCGCATCATGCTCGAAGGGCGCGACCAGCACGAGATCGAAGCCTGGGCCCAGGACATTGCCGCCGCCGCGCGCGCCGCGCTCGGAGCCGGGTAGGCCGATGACCAAGCTGTCCGTCAACGTCAACAAGATCGCCACCCTCCGCAACAGCCGCGGCGGACTGCTGCCCTCGGTGGTCGACGCGGCCAGGGTCTGCGTCGAGGCCGCGGCACCGGGCATCACCGTGCACCCGCGGGCCGATGGACGCCACATCACCTTCCAGGACGTTCGCGACCTGAAGGACCTGCTGTCGTCGTTCCCGGCGGTCGAGTTCAACATCGAAGGCGATCCGCGGCCCGATCTGCTCACCCTGGTCGAGTCGGTCCGGCCGCACCAGTGCACGCTGGTGCCGGTGCGCCCCGGCGAGATCACCAGCGAGGCCGGCTGGCCGGCCGACACGCCGGAAGTCGAGTTGCGCGACATCGTGGCGCGACTGCGGGGCCACGGCATCCGGGTCTCGGTGTTCGTCGAACCAGAGGAGAGCGCGGTGCACTTCGCGCAGCGCGTCGGCGCCGACCGGGTCGAGTTGTACACCGAGCCGTACGCCCGCGCCTTCGCCACGCCGAACGCCGATCTGACTGGTGCGATCGCCCGCTACGCGCGCGCCGCGACGCTGGCCGATCAGCTCGGTCTCGGGGTCAACGCCGGTCACGACCTCGACCTCGAGAACCTGCCCGATCTGGTGGCCGCGTTGC
The DNA here is from genome assembly GCA_013695405.1 of Acidobacteriota bacterium. Lineage (GTDB taxonomy): Bacteria > Acidobacteriota > Vicinamibacteria > Vicinamibacterales > Vicinamibacteraceae > Luteitalea. Next base: position 9,393 of record JACDAO010000468.1, read on the forward strand.
CGCGTCTCGATGAGGTTTCGATCGGACATGCGCTGATCGGCTACGCGCTGTACGTCGGCCTGCGACAAGCCGTGCTCGAGTACCGCGAGGTGCTGGA
>JACDAO010000471.1 GCA_013695405.1 Acidobacteriota bacterium
TTGCAGCGGATGATCCGGCGTGCCCAGCCAGCGCTCGGCCAGGCGCACCGCCGACGCCCGCACGTCCGGCGATGCATCGCCGAGTGCCTGCAGCACCTGCACGTCGTCCAGCGCGTCCAGCCCGTCGAGGGTCCACAGCGCCTGTGCGCGCGTGCCGGCACGCGCGGCCGACGTCGCCAGCCTGACCAGCGCAGGCACGGCCGCCTGATCGCCCCGTTCCACCAGCAGTCGTTGCGCGGTATCGCGGCGCCAGCCATTGGCGTGGGAGAGCAGCGTTACCAGATCGGCGGTCGAGCGGGTCGGCACGGCCGTCGTGTCGCGGTCCACGCCGTCGTGCACGATGCGATAGATTCGCCCCAGCCCCGTCGGCTGCACCAACTGATGCCGCTGGCTGTAGTCGCGCAGGTAGACGGTGAGCGACAGCCGGTGTTCGATCACGCCGCGGTAGAGATCGACGATGTGCAGCGTGCCGTCGGGCGCGTTGGCGAGGAACACCGGCCGGAAGCGTTCGTCGGTGGAGGCGAGGAACTCGGCGTCGGGATAGGCCTTGCGTGCCTCGACGCCGTTGCCATCGGCGGTCAGCACCAGGCGACTGACCAGATTACCGGCCGGGTCGGCGACCAAGACGTTGCCGTACAGATCCGCAGGCAGGCGATCGCCGCGATACACGAGCGGCGTGCAGGCCGAGGTGAAGCGCGCCAGGCTGCCGTCGGCGCGGCGGATGCCGGTCTGGTAGGCGCGGTTGAGGCCCGGCGTCGGGCGCACCGGCCAGACCGTGTTGAGCGCGTTGACCGCGCTCGCGAGCCGTTCGTACGAGCCGCGCGTGCGCATCAGGTTCGGGTTGCGCGCGTAGTACGAGCCGGGAACGAGGTCGACGTGCAGCGCCGACTCGTTGCTGTTGCGATAGACCCGCCCGGCGTCGTCGTGGCTCACGCCCCACTGGCCGCGAATCGGCACCGGCAGGGTCTCGAAGCGCCCAGCCCTCAGACGTAACTGCACGCTGACCTGTCCGGCGGTGTGGAGGCGGTTGTCGAGGCCCCAGTCGAAGCCGTTGGCGTTGTTCTCGACGTCGATGTCGAGACGGCCGAACTGATCGGTCACGCGCGTCTTGATGTCCATCCGAAGGTCGCCGTCGGTGTCGCGCATCAGCCAGACCTGCGGCGGCTCGCCGACCAGCACGCCGCGGTCGAGCACCTTGATCGCACGTGCCAGCACCAGGCCGTCGGCAAAGACCGTCCGGGTGTCGAGGCGGCCGTCGCCGTCGGCATCGCGCACGACCACCACGCGCCCGACCGGCGCGTGTTCGCCGGTGGCGCTGAGATCGGGCATGAATCCGGGCATCTCGACCACCCACAGCCGGCCCTCGGTGTCCCAGTCGATGGCCACCGGATCGCGCACCAGCGGCTCGCTCGCCACCAGTTCGACGCGATAGCCTGGCGGCAGATGAAATGAGCCCAGCGCCTGATCCGGCGTCAGCGGCGGCAACTGCTCCGGCACCTGCTGCACGCCTGGCGGCCAGGGCCGCGGTGAGGCAGGCTGATCGGCGTGCCCGCGCAACACGGCCGATGACACGAGAATCGCGAGCAGCACGCCGGGTGCGCAGCGGTGGGTCACAATGAGCGGCATGGCACGCGTTGACCTGTCATCGAGAGGAGCGATCCGGCGTCGCGATTTCCTGGCGGCATCGGGAGTAACCCTGTGCGGCACGATCCTGCCCGTTGCCGGTGCGGAACAAGGCGAGCCGGCGGACCCCATCATAGACATCCACCAGCACGTCGGCTACAGCGGCCGGCCCGACGACGTGTTGCTGGCGCACCAGCGGGCGATGGGCGCCACGACCACGATCCTGCTGCCGGCCGGGCGACCGGTGCAGTTGCCGTCGACGCTCGACGGCAAGGCCAACGGCCTGCAGGCCCAGGCCCACGGCAACGACGCCTGCCATGCGTTTGCCACCGCACATCCGGACGCCTACAGGTTTGCCGCCAACGAGGTGCCTGACGTCGCTGGTGCCACCGACGAGATCGCGCGCGGTCTGGCACGCGGCGCGCTGTTGATTGCCGAACAGAAGTTCGGGCTCCAGTGCGATGCGCCCGAGATGCTGGCGATCTATCAGCTGGCCCGCCGTCACCGTGTCCCGGTGCTGCTGCACTGGCAGTTCGGCGCCTTCAACCACGGCTTCGAGCGATTCGGCGCGATCCTCTCGTCGTTCCGCGACGTGGCCTTCATCGGCCATGCGCAGACATGGTGGGCCAACATCGACAAGGGACACCTCGACCAGTCGGTGCTCTATCCCAAGGGCCCGGTCACCCCCGGCGGATTGACCGATCGCTATCTGACCGAGCATCCCAACCTGTATGGCGATCTCTCGGCCGGCTCGGGCTTGAACGCGCTCACACGCGACGAGCCCTTCACGCGTGACTTCCTCGCTCGGTACCAGGACAGGCTGCTGTACGGCAGCGACTGCAACGACCACGACGGCCGCGGACCCGGGTGCCAGGGCGCGCAGACGATCGCGGCGATTCGTCGGCTCTCGGGCAGCCGGACGATCGAGCGCAAGCTGCTGCACGACAACGCGCGGCAGTTGTTCAGGCTGTAGCCGCCGCTGTGACGGGTCGCGCCTCGAGCGTGCAGGCCGGGGTGGCGGTGGCGCACGCGTCGGATCGGCTGCGCTATGCTGCGGCCATGTCCGGTATGCCCGGGTCGATGCGCCCGCTGGCGGTGGTCGGCACGGCCGGCTGGACCATCCCGCGCGCCGCCGCCGCGGCCTTCGTCGGCGACGGCTCGCATCTGCAGCGCTACGCCCGCGTGCTGACCGGCGTCGAGATCAACTCGTCGTTCTACCGGCGCCATGCCGCGGCCGTGTATGCGCGGTGGGCCTCGTCCACGCCGCCGCACTTCCGCTTCTCGGTGAAGATACCCCGCGCGATCACCCACGACGCGGCACTCGGGCGGCCGCGGCTCGCCCTGGTCGCATTCCTGCAGGACGTCACCGCGCTCGGCGACAAGCTCGGGCCGCTGCTGGTGCAGTTGCCGCCTTCACAGGCCTTCGACCCTCGCGTCGCCCGGCGCTTCTTCGACACGCTGCGGGCCTGCCACGACGGTGCGATCGTCTGCGAGCCCCGGCATCCGAGCTGGTTCGACGTGCAGGCGAGCGCGCTGCTTGTGCGCGTGCGGGTCTCGCGGGCCGTGGCCGACCCATCGAGCATCGTGGCGGCGGCGCAGCCAGGCGGCTGGCTCGGCAATCCCGCCGACGGGGCCAGCCGGCCGGTGATCTACTACCGGCTGCACGGGTCGCCCCGGATGTACTGGTCGCGCTACCCGCCGGAGCGGATCGACCGGTGGGCCGCCGAGATTGCAGACCTGCCCGCGGGGGGCGACGTCTGGTGCATGTTCGACAACACCGCCACCGGTTCGGCGATCGAGAATGCGCTCGAGATGCAGCAGGCGCTGTCGGCTCGTCGGCCACTCACTCCGCTGCGTCGGTCGTCACCTCGAAATGGGTCAACGGGGCAGCCCCGAACGAAGTCGTGATCGCCACGTCGGTCGCGTCCAGTCCGGTGGCCATCAACACCCGCCCGATCCGCGGCAGGTTGTGGCGGGCGTCGAAGGTCTGCCAGCAGCCGTCCAGGTAGGCCTCGAACCAGGCGCTGAAATCCATCGGGTTCGGCGATCGCGGCACGCCGATGTCGCCCAGGTACCCGGTGACGTAGCGCGCCGGGATGTTCATGCACCGGCAGAAGGTGACCGCCAGGTGCTGGAAGTCACGGCAGACGCCGACCCGTTCGGTGAACACGTCGAGCGCGGTCCGGGTCGGGCGCGCGTGGGGGTAGGAGAACGCCACCCGCTGATGGACCCAGTCGCAGATGGCCTGGACGCGGGCCCAGCCGCGTGGCGCGTTGCCGAACAACTCGAGCGCGGTGGCCGAGAGCAGGTCGACCTCGCAGAAGCGGCTGCCCATCAGGTAGCGGAGCACCTCTGGCGGCAGTTCCCCGACCGGCACCTCGCGGGCGCCGTAGTCGATCGGCGGGACGGCTCCGGTGTCCTCGATGAGCGTGCTGCCGTACAGGCGAATTGCCCCGGTCGGCGCGATGAACCGCGTGCTCAGGTTGCCGAACAAGTCGACGAACTCTTCGGACGGCACCGGCGGATCGAGGTGCAGCCGGTCAGGCTCGCGCAAGTCGTCGCGTCTGGACGGGTGCACGTTGAGCAGCGCGACGGTCGGGACCGGCGCGGCATGGTCGAAACGGAGGTCGTATCCCAGTCGAATCAGCATCCCTGTTCTCAATCCGGCCCGTCGACCCGGGCCATGGCGTCACCCGAGTATCATGGGCCGCGAGAGGGATTGTGACCTACTGTCTGGGAATCGTGACGTCCGAAGGGCTGGTGATGGCGTCCGACTCGCGGTCGAACGCCGGCTTCGACCAGGTGAATGTCTGCCGGAAGATGTACCGCTTCGTGACCGAGGGCGAACGCGTCTTCGTGATCCTGACCAGCGGCAGCCTCTCTATCAGCCAATCGGTGATCTCGCTGCTGCGGGCCGACTTCGACGCCGGCAAGGGGCTGGCGGTCGCGCCATCGGTCTACCACGCGGCGCGGATCGTCGGTGACACCGTGCGGCAGGTCTCGGAGATCGACAGGGAGTCGCTCGAGCGCGACAACTTCACGTTCAACGTGAACCTGCTGCTCGGCGGCCAGGTGCGCGGCCAGCCGTCGGCGCTGTACCTGATCTATCCGCAGGGCAATCCCTTGCAGGCCACCGAGGACTCGCCGTACCTGCAACTGGGGGAGGTCAAGTACGGCCGG
>JACDAO010000474.1 GCA_013695405.1 Acidobacteriota bacterium
TCGGCCGGTCTGGGCGAAGTGGTGCGCACCCACACCACGGTGAGCCGCCAGGGAGGCAGCCTCAAGCTGCTCAACCTCACCAAGCGCATCGAAGACCTGCTGTCGATCACGAAGCTGCTGACCGTGTTCGAGACCTTCGACAGCGAAGCGGAAGCCATCCAGAGCTACTCGGCCTAGCCGACCGGGGTGTCGCGGGTGCTCGCGCGCCCGACGCCCCACATTGCGTTGACCGCCTCGCACGTATCCGGCACGCCGCGACCCTCCGTCGCGGCGTCGCTGTTTCTGGCCCTTCGCCCGGCGCAATGGACCAAGAACCTGATTGTCTTTGCTGCCCTGATCTTCGGGCAGCGGCTGCTCGACGCGACGGCCGTGCCTCGCGCCGGGGTGGCGTTCCTTGCCTTCTGCGCCTTGTCCAGCGTCGCCTACATCGCCAACGACGTGGTCGACCGCGAGGCGGACCGCCGACATCCGCTGAAACGGCACCGCCCGATTGCCGCTGGCCGGGTCCCGGTGTCGACCGCGCTGGCGGGCGCGCTGCTGCTGCTGGCGCTCGGCCTGGGCGCGGCCCTGTGGCTGGGCCTGCCGTTCACAGTGCACGCCGTTGGCTACCTGGCCCTGCAGGTCGCCTACTCGCTCGGGTTGAAGCAGCAGGTCATCCTCGACGTGCTGTCGATTGCCATGGGCTTCGTGATCCGGGCCTCGGCTGGCGGCGCCGCGATCAGCGTGCCGGTCAGCCAATGGCTCCTGGTGTGCACGATCCTGCTGGCGCTGTTCCTGGCTCTGGCCAAGCGCCGCCACGAGATCACCCTGCTCGGCGAGGACGCCGTCGGGCACCGGGCGATCCTCGGCGAGTACACGCCGTACCTGGTCGACCAGATGATCGCGGTGGTCACTGCTTCGACGCTGATGGGCTACGCGTTCTACACAGTCAGTCCCGAGACTGCCGATCGGTTCGGCACGCCGTGGCTCGGCCTGACCCTGCCGTTCCCGCTGTACGGCATCTTCCGGTACCTTTACCTGGTCCACCGCCGCAGCCAGGGCGGCAGTCCCACGGAACTGCTGCTCGCCGACCGGCCGCTGCTGCTGTGCGTCGCGCTGTGGGGCGCGGCCACGATTGCCCTGATCTACCATCCGTGGACGTCGACCCGATGAGGGCCCCGCTGCCGGGCTCTTCTCGCGCGTCCTGAGCCCTGTCCCGCCATGCCCGAGTTCTCCGTGCGCGCCGACCATGTCAACGTCGAGGAAGTGATGCGGCAAATCCGCGCCCGCGTGAAGGAGAAGCGCGGCGCCGACTACACCGAGCAGGAGATCCGCGAGCTGGCCACGGTCAAGCTCGAGCGGTTCCTGGACCCGCAGGCAGTGCGATCCGATTTGCTCGAGCACTACCGGCGACAACGCACGATCACGCCCTTGACCGGCATCGAGCCGGCACCCCCGGTCTACGGCTTCGACGCCGAGACCATCTACGCGTCGTCGCGCGGCGCGGCCGGTCGCCTGCTGCGCGGCCTGCGCAAGCTGTTCAATCCGGTCCTCAAGCTGTTCTTCAACCCCAACCCGCTGATCCACGTGATCAGCATGCAGTCGGCGCTGAACGGCTACTACTCGCGCTCGATTGACCGGATCAGCGAGCGGTTCGTGCAGCGCGACCAGCTCGACGGTCTGAACTTCGAGGTGCTCAACAACCTGGTCGTCGAATTGACCCGGATCGGCATCGAGAACCGCAACCTCAAGATGCGGGTCGAGTCGCTCAACACCCGGCTCGACTTCGCCGAGCGACGCTCGCGTGCGCTTGAAGGCGTGGTCGAGTACAAGTCGGGGGCGTCGCCGGTGTCACTGACCACGCTCGAGGCGGTCGAGGCGGCTGGCGAGGACGCCGACAAGGCCGGACGCCGTCGACGGCGACGACGGGGCCGTCGTCGACCGGGTGGTGACGACCAGCCGGGGGGCGGCGACGAGGCGGCGGCGAGCGACAGCGGCAGCGAACGTGGCGCCGATGTCCCGCCGGTCGGGGCTGGCGTCGCAAGTGAACTCGAGCACTACCAGCCGGCACCGTCAGGGGCCGACGGGCCCGCCGCCGACCCCGCCGCCGGCGGCTCGGACCCCAGCGCGTCGTGAAACTGGCGGTCGTGGTCCAGCGGTATGGCGCCGACATCAACGGCGGCGCCGAACTGCACGCCCGCTACATCGCCGACCGACTGGCCGGCACGCACGACGTCGAGGTTCTGACCTCGTGCGCCCACGA
>JACDAO010000513.1 GCA_013695405.1 Acidobacteriota bacterium
GCCGGTCCACCGACTCACCGTGGTAGAGCGCCTGCATCTGGGCTTCGACGGTGAAGCCGCCGCCCTCGACCAGGATCACCCGACGCGTCGAGCCGATCCACTGCAGCGCCAGGCTGATGCCGGCGGCGCCGGCTCCGATGATGCACAGGTCGCCTTCGATCAGGCTACCGGTGTCGAGGGTGCGCGCGTCGATGTGCATGGAGGCCCGGGATCGGCGAGGTCAGGTGGACTGCAGCGCGAACAAGGCGCACTGCCGCGCTTCGGTGACCGACAGGATCCAGCCGTGCACGGTCACGGTGCGGCCGTCGGAGAAATCCTGCGCGACCTGGCTGTCGACCAGTGCATTCAGGTCATCGGCAGGTGACGGCAGCGGCCCCGGCATGATGGCCCGGGCGAGGATGTCGGGGTCGTTCTCGGACGGTGCGAGCTGCAGGTACCGCAGGCCAAGATCTCGAACGACGGCCTCGTCTCCCAACACCACGAGCAGGTGTGGAGACGCCAGGGCGTGCGCAGCGACCGGCGCGACCGAAGACGCCGACGATGGCCATGCGGCAGCGGCGGCGCCGAGCGCTGCCATGGTGATGAATCGTCGTCGTTGCATCGGCGCAGGCTCCACCGACGTGCCAGCGACTCGGGTTCGCTCGATGCCGGTCTACGAAGGTCGCGCGTAGTGTCGCCGAAGTCGCGGGCCTGCACAAGGCAGACAGCCGCGCTGTTTTGTCACCATGTGGCTGTGCTGCAACCGCGCATGACGAAGACGAACATGCCTGGACTTCTTGCAGGTCTCGTTCCGCGGCCATACTGTCCCCATGCATCGTCCCGGGTCACCGGAGCACTCGTCCTTCGTCCGCACGCGCACCCGTCCCGGTCAGCAGATCCGGTCAGTGGCAGCAGGTCCCGGCGGGTCTGGAACAGGGCGGCGGCAACGCGAGCACCGGGCGCTGGCGATGGCGGCCCGGCTGCTCGCAGCGGTGCCGATCGCGTTGACCCTCCTGCCCCTCTCGCGGAGCGGCCAGGGCTGGGTCCGCATCTGGGATTTTCCCCGAGCCCAAATCTCGGTATTGGGGCTGCTGGCACAGGCGGCGATGCTCCGGTGGGGCACGTCCCGCCCCGCTGACCGTGCCCTCAGCACCGCACTCGCTGTGTCGCTTGCGTACCAGGCGGCCCGGATGGTGCCGTATACGCCGTTGTACAAGCGCCAGGTGCCCGACGCGGGCCATGTCCCGTCAGACTGCTGTATCCGGCTGTTCATGGCCAACGTGCTCCAGGACAACCGCCGGGCAGACCTCGTGTTGCAGGCGGTGAAGGATGCCGATCCGGACGTTGTGTGCCTGGTCGAAACCGACGCCTGGTGGGCATCGGCGGTGAAGCCCCTGGAGGCCGATTACCCGTATGTCACTCGTCACCCGCTGTCGAACGACTACGGGATGTTTCTGTGCTCACGGCTGCCCGTCACGTCGTGCGATGTCCGGTTCGTCGTCAGTGAGGACGTGCCTTCGATCCGCGCCGTGGTCCAGCTCCGATCGGGCGACGAGATCGACATCTACGCGGTGCACCCGCCACCGCCCCTCCCCGAGAGCCCCAGCTATGGGCGTGACGCGGAACTTGTGCTGACGGGCCGTGAAATCGCCGACAAGGGCCGCCCTGCCATTGTGATCGGTGACCTCAACGACGTCGCGTGGTCCTACACCGCCAAGCTCTTTCAGCGCGTGAGCCACATGGTCGACCCGCGTGTCGGTCGCGGGCTCTTCAGCACGTTTCACTCCGAGCATCCGCTGGCGCGGTATCCGCTCGACCACGTGTTCCACACGCGTGATTTCACGCTGAAGGAACTTCGCGTCCTCTCGTACACAGGATCGGATCACTTCCCGATTCTGGCGGAGCTGGCCTACACGCCCGTGCGGAAGGGCGAGGTGCCACGCCCCACGACCAGCGCCACTGATCTCGCCAACGCGGAGGAGATGGTCGAGGATGCGATTGAAGCGAAACCCTCCGTCGGGCCTGACGGCAAGGGCCGTGTAACGACGACCCCGTCCTGAAGCCCGGGTCGCTGTTCGGAATCGTCGGCCGTCGAGCACGGGCAAGCCGCAGACCTCTGGCGACGGTGGCCGCGCCACCAGCATGAGTTCGCGGACATCGACAGGGGCCCGACGCATGCTGTCGCATCACCCGTCGGCGCCAGTCGGATGGAACGTGGGATCGGCAAAGTGGTAGTACTCGCTTCTGGCACGCGCGAGGCCTCGACCCAGATCCGCGAGTTCCGCGATGCAGGGCTGGCGCAATCCGTGGTGTTCGATCGGCGCACCCAGCCGCTCGAACGACAGGCCGAACCGCTCCAGCAGACGCAGGAGGGCCGGCGCCATGGCGGCACACAGATGCGTGACACCGTTGGCTGTGGCCAGCGTTGCGACGCCGCGAAACAACCCCAAGGTCATGTGTGGTGCCAGGCGGCGAGCGTCATCTGAACTCAGATCCGACGTCACATCGGGGTACAACTCCTCGCCCGTGCGCCGGCGGAACGACTTGGACACGGCATACCTGGAAATCTCGGCGGTGGTGGCAGGCGGCAGCGCGTCCATCCTGTGCCGTTCAGCCGGACCGAGCAGACTCCTGATTGGCAGAGCACTCAGACCTTCCTGGGCCGTCGGAAGAATCAGGCGCACACAGCCCACGACCTTGTCGGTCTGGCGATGCCAGAGCACCGCGTGAACCGAATGCGCGTCGTATCGGTCCGTCTCGCGCTCGCCCATCTGATTCACGGGTGCCTCGAACGCGTGCTCGATACAGTAGACCTGGTACCGCAGCGCGTATGCAGCGTCGAGGAGCGCGGGTGTACTGGCCGGCTTGACCATGAAGTACCGGTCGTACAACGCCGAAAGAGCTTCCACGCGTTTCCCCCTGACCGTCAGGCGCGTTCAGGGCGCAGACGAGCATGTACCACAAGCCTTGGACATGCGAGACCCTTGGACATGCGAGACGCCGTGAGCGGCACACGATCAGCCGCCTGCCTCAGTCATTAGTACGCGCATTCGCGTCGGAAGTAAGCTCAGAAAAGTACCCTACCGTGGCTGAGCTGTTGCCGAACCGCCTGCATGGGCGTGCAGATGCCGCGGGGTAAGCGCGAAGGCTGAGGTAGCGGCATGCCACATCAGGAGGAACAACGCGTGACTGCCCAACTGAAGGCGCTGTCGTGACCACGCGCGCACGACTGGCGTACGTGGTGATGGCCGCCGCCTCGGTCGCCGCACTGGGGCGCGCGGAGGAACAGCCGGCGGCGAATCCGCCGTCGGCGTCCGCGCCCGTCAGCGGCGTTACAACAAGCCCTGGCGAGTGGGCACGCCGTGTGGCGGCGGTGCGGAGCGTGCCCGGTTTCGTCGCGCTCTGGGACTTCGTCACGCGCGACCCGCGCACACAGCGCTTCGCGGCACACCAGGCCCCGGGTGACCACCACGACTTCCATCTCGACGCGGTCAACTACGTCCGCGACTACTGGAACGAGGGCCGGCCGGCCTCCTACGACGACTTCCCGCTGCTCGGACGCGGCCCGTTCGGCCAGGCGGTCCGCCTCCTGCCCGAGAGCGATCGGTCGTTCCGACCCCTGCTGATCGTTCCGCGCGCGCGGCTGCACGGCTCCGGCCTCGACGTGAAGGGGCCAGGGCGGTCGGTGTCGATGGTGGTCTGGCTGGTGCACGAGACCGGCAACCACGCCATCGGCGGGATCTGGCACGAGGGCACGAACCTGCGCGAGCCTCACCACACGCCCGCCTCGCGTGTCGAGCCGGGCAAGCGGCAGTACGCGCTGTTTGCCGGGCTGGCGGCCCATACCGGCGCGTCCGCTGCCCACGTCTCCGAGAACGGCGGCAGTTCCTTCGGAGACAAGTTCGCACGCAACCTGTCGGTCACCCCGACGCTCATTCGGTCAGTGTCTGCCGACGCATCCGCCGGGGACGTCGACCGTGCCTGGACGATGGTCGGGTTCACCTTCGACAACGACCGCAACATCGTCACCTCGTACCTGGACGACCAGGCGCAGGAGTACTGGATCGAGGCGCCGGGGGTGCATCCGTTCTTCAAGTGGCCCGCTGCCGCGTGGCAGCAGGCGCAATGGCGGCGGCAGCCGGGCGTGCAGGACGGAGAGGACGCCGCGTTCCCCGAGGCGCAGTTCTACGAGCCGCCAGAGCACACGCCCAGGCGCACGGAGTTGGTCTCCCAGCGCGACGGCGAACGCGTGGAGGTGCAGACCTTCGAGTACACGCGGGTACGCGTGACGTCGCGCCGAGAACCCGGCGACGCGGCGTGGCGCGTGGCGAGCCGCGAACTCGTGGCGCTCAGGGCCAATCCGTTCTGGTTCGCCCACGACCTGTACGCACCGGCGCAACCAGAGGACGGAGGACCGTTCACGATCGGCCGCGTCATCCACACCTCCCGCAACGTGGGATTCACGGGCTACATCGGTGGCGTGGCCGTGTTCGGGCGTGCGCTGAGCCCGGCGGAGATGGGTGCGCTCGCGGCCCTGGCGACATCGCCCATCCCGCTCTCCGCCACTGACCTGCAGGAGCGCGAATGATCCGGATGAAGCGGCACTTGCGTGCGTGATGCTGGTGCCCGTACTCGTCCCGGCGCGAGTGGTCCCGTGGTGGCCCCTCGCCCCCGTCGACAGGCCAAAGCGAGTGGTGCGTCAGCCTTCGAACCCCAGCTGGCGGACGCCAGGTTTGGGCTCGGTGCGCAAGTTCGCGCACCGTGCGCAGCGCACGTACAGCACATAGGCGGTGCGCAGCACGACTCGCATGTGCCGATCGGTGGCGCACTCCTCGCAGGCGTGCAGCACGGCGCGCTGCGACCGTCGTTCCACGCGTGAATTGCCTGGGGTTACGTGAAGGATCTCTGTGCTCACGATGTTCGTTCGCTGGGATGCCGCGATCCTATAACAGCAGAGCTTCTCGCGCTACTGCCAATGGATATTTCGGCGCGGCGATCGCGACAGGTGCCCCGGTACGCCAATGGTCTACCGCAATGACCGGGTAGGCGCTGAAAGTATTTGGTGCGATGCAGTTTCGACGGAGCGCCCGGCGGGTAGACATCGCGCGGGCGCTGCGGGCGCGTGACGATGGTGCGCCCGGAGG
>JACDAO010000629.1 GCA_013695405.1 Acidobacteriota bacterium
GCCACGCACGGCTCGGATGCGCCCGAGACGGCCGCCTTCGAATTGAGCTACTTCTTCCGCGGAATGGAACTGGCCTGACGCCGATCGAGATGTAGCGGTCGGACTTGTCCGACCTGCGTGCCGTGTGCGCCGGGCACGTCCGGCGCCTACGCCTTCGCGTTGAACCTTGAGCCCCGGCCCCTGAGCCCTCATGTCCATCAAAGCCGATCGCTGGATTCGACGCATGGCCCTCGAGCACGGCATGATCGAGCCGTTCGAGGACCGGCAGGTTCGCGAAGGGGTGGTCTCGTACGGCTTGTCGTCGTATGGCTACGACATCCGGGTTGCCGACGAGTTCAAGGTCTTCACCAACATCAACAGCACGGTGATCGACCCCAAGCAGTTCGATCCGCGCAGCTTCGTCGACCTTCAGACCGAGGTCTGCATCGTGCCGCCGAATTCGTTCGCGCTGGCGCGGACGATCGAGTATTTCCGCATCCCGCGCGACGTGCTGACGGTGTGCCTGGGCAAGTCGACATACGCCCGCTGCGGCATCATCGTCAACGTCACGCCGTTCGAGCCGGAATGGGAGGGCTTCGTGACCCTCGAGATCAGCAACACCACGCCCTTGCCAGCCCGGATCTACGCCAACGAAGGCATCGCCCAGGTGCTGTTCTTCCAGAGCGACGAGCCCTGTGAAGTCTCCTACGCCGACAAGAAGGGCAAGTATCTCAAGCAGACCGGTGTGACCTTGCCCAGGCTGTAGTCCGCCACGCCGTCTGTCGCTCGTGCAGGTCGCGCGCAGCCTTCTGAGCTAGGCGGTCACGTGCTCGTGCTCGAGCAGGAAGTGCAGCAGGTCGATCCGCGTCAGAATCGAGATTGGCTGGCGTGCCTCGTTGACCACGACCACTGCCGAGCTCTTGCGCAGAGACTCTTCCAGCGCGGAGAGCGGCGTTTGCGGGCCCACCACTGGCACGTGCCGGTTCATCACCTTGGTGACCAACGCGCCGGCGGTGCCCTCGCCGGAGCCCAGGAAGGCCATCACATCGCCTTCCGAGACCATCCCGACCAGCACGCCGCCCGCCGTCACCGGCAACTGCGAGATGCCGCGATCGCGCATCACGTGCACCACCTGGCCGAGCGTCTGCGTGTCTTCAGCCAGCAGCAACGGCGCGCGCGTCGCTTCGAGCGCGATGATGTCGCGCACGTGCGCGTCGATCGTCCGGGTCTGGAAGAAGCCGTTGTCGCGCATCCACTTGTCGTCGACGAACTTGGTCATGTAATTGCGCACGCCGTCGGCGAGCACCACGACGCAGTTCTGGCCCTGGCGCAGCGCGCCGGCCTTCTGCAGCGCGGCGTACATCACCGAGCCGCTCGACCCGCCGACCAGCAGACCCTCCTCGCGAATCAGCCGCCGTGCCAGCAGGAACGACGGCTGGTCGGTGGTCTTGACCCAGTCGTCCACCAGGTTCGTGTCGAGCACGTCCGGGATGAAGTCGTAGCCGATGCCCTCGACCTTGTAGGTGCTGACGTCGGTGCCGCCGCCCAGGATCGAGCCGACCGGGTCGGCACCGACGATCCGGCAGGATGGCCGCACTTCCTTGATGCGACGGGCGACCCCGGTGAGCGTGCCGCCGGTACCGGCAGCAATCACCACCATGTCGACCTCACCACCGAGGTCGTCGAGAATCTCCTGGGCGGTGCTGTCGTAGTGCGCCTTGGGGTTGCTGGGATTGCTGTACTGGTCGAGGATATGCGCGTTGGGCAGTTGCGACTGGAGCCGCCGTGCGACGCTGATGTGACTCTCCGGGGAGTCGAAGGCGGCCTCGGTCGGGGTGCGGATGATCTCGGCACCCAGGGCCTCGAGCACGACCTGCTTCTCGCGACTCATCTTCTCGGGCATCGTGATGATCACCCGATAGCCGCGCACCGCGCCGGCGAGCGCGATGCCGATCCCGGTGTTGCCGCTGGTCGGCTCGATCAGCGTGTCACCCGGCTTGATCCGTCCGGCTTTCTCGGCGGCGTCGACCATCGCAAAGCCGATCCGGTCCTTGACCGAGCCGCCGGGATTGAGGAACTCGCATTTCGCGTAGAGGTGGCACTCGAGGTGCGCACCGAGGCGATTGAGGCGAATCAGCGGCGTGCGGCCGATGGCATCGAGGATGGAATTGAGCAGCATGGCGTCGGCGTGTCCTGTCCCATCGTACCCGGATACTGCGGTCGACGCCTTTGCGGCGCAAGGCGTCACCCATGCCCGTGCCCGGTGCGGATCGCGCTGTCGCCACCGTCGCAGTCCCCGCGCAATCACGGCGGCGGCGTCCGGCGCGACCGGTCGCGGGCGACCGAGCGCAACGTGCCGCCGTCCCAGACCAAGCGCCACGACAGACCGCGCCGGACGTGGGTCACGATGGCCGGGCGAAAGCACGCGACGCAGGTGCCGCCAACGTGCCGGACGCTCGGGTAGATGAGACCGAGCGCGCCATGCGCCAGCAAGCGGGCGCCGAGGCGTTGCGACGCGACGTAACGGTCGGGCGTGAGGCATTTGGCGAAGCGTGGGTCGTCGCGCAGGTCGTGCAGCACCGCGGAGATGTCGGCGAGGTAGTCGTCGTAGGTCGCGACCTCTCGAGCGGTCCAGCCGATCTCGTCCAGCTGGACCTGCTTGTGGAAGGTCACCTCGGCCTGGCACGTCTCGATCGCCAGGCCCGCGTACCAGGCGCCGCGATCCGGCCCGTTGAACCGGCCGCCGTCCGGATGGGGATGACAGAAGGCGGCATTGACGATGTGGGCGTTCGGCACGTTGGCCAGCAGTTCGTCCGGTCCGATGCCGGGGATGCCCCTGGTCTCGGCATGGAGCCGCGCATTGGTGGCGGCGTCGAGTTCGAACAGCGCTTGCAGATTGGCGACGTCACGGGTCAGGCGCGCCAGCACGCTCTCGTCGCTGAAACGCGAGGGAATCAGCCGATGGGTGTCCTGGGCCCGGAGTTCACTGGTGCGGGGTAGGGCGCTTGACATCAGAGGCCGCGGCGCGCGTCCAGCAACCGGCGCAGCAGGTCGAGCCCGGGGATGCCGC
>JACDAO010000794.1 GCA_013695405.1 Acidobacteriota bacterium
GTGTCGCCCTGGCCACGTATGACCGCGTGTCGAGACGCCACCCGCGCAGCGTCGTCGTGGAATTGCGCAACGACTCGTGCTCGGGCTGCAACGTGCGCCTGCGTCAGATGCTGACCACCGACATTCGCCGCGGCGAGAAGATTGTGCAGTGCGAGAGCTGCACCCGCATCCTGTTCGTGGCCAGGCCCGTGCCCGCGCCCGCCCCCACTCGCTGAGGCCCGTCCGCCTCCTCTGCCGCGCGGCCGGGAACGTATGACCGAGGCGATGCAGATCTTCGGATCCCACGACGAGGCGACGCTCGCGCAATTTCGTGACGTGGCGTCACGCGCACGGCATGCCGCGCTGATGGCCGACGGCCACGTCGGCTACGTGATGCCAATCGGCGGGGTGGCCGCCTACCAAGGACGGGTGTCGGTGGTCGGGGTCGGCTTCGACATCGCGTGTGGCAACGCGGCCATCCGGACCGACCTGCGGCTGGCCGATCTCGGCGACTCTCCGCCCCGGATCCATGCGGCGCTTGACGCACTCGCCGACGACATCCAGAACTCGGTCAGCTTCGGCATCGGGCGACGCAACCGCGCCGACGACGCGCCGGTCGACGACCCGTTGTTCGGCGACGCGGCGTGGCTGGCAGTGCCAGGACGCGCGCGGCACGCGTTGCGGGAAAAGGCACGCGCCCAGCTCGGCACCGTCGGCAGTGGCAATCACTACGTCGACGTGTTCGTCGACGAGGCGGATCGCCTCTGGGTTGGTGTCCACTTCGGCAGCCGCGGCTTCGGGCACACCGTGGCCTCGGGCTTCCTGGCGCTGTCGCAGGGGAAAGCCTGGGGCGAGCACGCCCCGGAGCGCGAGGTGCTGCTCGACCTCGACGCGCCGCTCGGGCACGACTACTGGGCGCTCATGACCCTGGCCGGCCGCTACGCCTACGCGGGCCGCGAGTGGGTGGCACGCAAGGTCGTGCGGTTGATCGGCGGGCGCGAGCAGGCGCTGGTCCACAACCACCACAACTTCGCGTGGCGTGAACGTCACGGCGACCGCGATCTGATTGTGGTGCGCAAGGGTGCGACCCCGGCATTCGCCGGTCAACTCGGCTTCGTCGGCGGTTCGATGGGCGATGACGCCGTCGTGGTGGAGGGAGTGGACGGCACGCAGGCGCCGGGCGTCGACCACGTGCAGCGCCGCGCGTTGTTCTCGACGGTGCATGGCGCCGGTCGGGTGATGTCACGTACCCGGGCAGCCGGCAAGGTCCAGCGGCGGACCGGCCGGGTGCTCCAGCGTGGCCAGGTCAGCCCCGAGATGATGCACGAGTGGATCGCCCGCAAGGGTGTCATCCTGCGCGGCGGAGGCACCGACGAGAGCCCGCACGTCTACCGCCGGCTGCCCGACGTGCTGGCGCAGCAGCAGGGCACCATCCGCGTCCTGCACACGCTGCGTCCGCTGATCGTGGTGATGGCTGGCGCGCGCGAATTCGACCCGTACAAGGACTGAACGCCGGACGCCGATCGGCGAAGGCCGATGCACGATGCGCGAAGGCCGGCCACTTGCCGCCAATCGCGCTACGATCGCCGGATGATCACGGCGTATACGGACGGCGGCGCGCGCGGCAACCCCGGACCCGCGGGCTATGGTGTGCACGTCGTCGACGAGGACGGGGCGACGCTGGCGGAACTGGTCGGACCGCTTGGGCACGCGACCAACAACGTCGCCGAGTATTCAGGCCTGATCGCGGCGCTGCGATGGGCGCTTGCGCAGGGACAGCCCCGGCTCCTGGTGCGGATGGACTCCGAGTTGGTCATCAAGCAGATGCGCGGCGAGTACAAGGTCAAGCACGCCGGCCTGCAGGCACTCCATCGCGAAGCCACCGCCCTAATCGCCAAACTCGAGCGGGTGACCTTCGAGCATGTCCGGCGCGAACAGAACGCGGTCGCCGACCGGCTTTCGAACGCCGCGATGGATGTCGTCGAGGGCAAGGAGCCGACGCCACCCGACGCGCCGGCGCCGACCGAACCGCTGGCCCCCGCCCGGATCGCCATTCCCCGACCGGCGCGGCCCGCCTCGGCGCGGGTTGCGCCACTGCCGACCACCCCTGGGCGCTTCAGCTTCGACGACGACTAACGCGGGGCGCTGACGCGGCGGATGGCAGCGACCATCCGGCCCGACGCGGCGCCGTGTGTGCGGTACGAGTGGAACATCCCGGCGCAGGTCGCGGTACACAGACCCGCCAGGTGCACCTGCGTGTCGTCCACACCGGCGAGCACCAGCTGATCGCGCGTCGCTGTCCACAGATCGATCAGGTACTTGCCCGGCTGGCCGGTTCTGGCGGCCCACCACCGGCCGCCGCCGGCCTGTTCGGGGAACGCCGTCGTGAAGGCGTCGATGACCTCCTGGCCAACTTCGTAGACGTCCGGGCCGATGCTCGGACC
>JACDAO010000651.1 GCA_013695405.1 Acidobacteriota bacterium
GCGGCAGCCTCGGCGAGACCAACAGCGTCGCCTGGATGTTCGACCGCAAGGGCTACATCGTGGTCGAGAAGGAACGCGCCGAGGAAGAGGCGCTGATGGCCGCGGTGATCGACGCCGGTGCCGACGACATGGGCGAGGACGGTGACAACTGGGAGATCACCTGCGAGATCGGCAGCTACGACGCCGTGCTCGAGGCTGTCAAGGCGCTGTCGATCGAGCCGGCCAGTGCCCAAGCCACCGCGATGCTGCCCAAGAACACGATCATGCTCGAGGGCAAGACCGCCCAGCAGATGCTGCGGCTGATGGACGCGCTGGACGACCATGACGACGTCAAGCAGGTGTGGTCGAACTTCGACGTCGAGGAGAAGGAGATCGAGGCCTCGCTGGCGTGAAGATCTTCGGGATCGACCCGGGGTCGGTGCGCACGGGCTACGGCTGCATCGAGGTCGGCCGCGGCCGCGCCGCGCTGGT
Organism: Acidobacteriota bacterium; assembly: GCA_013695405.1. Classification (GTDB taxonomy): domain Bacteria; phylum Acidobacteriota; class Vicinamibacteria; order Vicinamibacterales; family Vicinamibacteraceae; genus Luteitalea. The sequence goes on from JACDAO010000651.1 coordinate 472, forward strand.
CTGCAGCGGCGCGATCGTGCCCGCCCCGCGGTCGACCTTTCCCGAGAGGCTGCAGTGTATCCACCACGCCCTCATTGATTTGCTGACCGAGGCGCAGCCTGACTGCGTGGTCATCGAGAGCCTGTTCCATGGGCTCAACACCCGCAGCGCCTTTGCGCTGGCTCACGCCCGCGGCGTGATGCTGCTCGCGGCGGCCGACCTCGGCCTGCCGGTCGTCGAATACGCCCCGGCCGAAATCAAGCGCGCCGTCGTCGGGTACGGGCGCGCCGAGAAGCCGCAGGTCCAACAGATGGTGATGCTGCTGCTCGCGCTCGAAACTGCGCCGACGCCGCTCGATGTATCGGATGCGCTGGCCGTGGCGCTGTGCCATGCCCATACCGCGGCGGCGAGGCAGCCGCAGGGGGATGCGTCGCCGTTCGCCCGCGGCCGTCGCGTGACCAGCTGGCGTCAGCTGCGGCCGCAGGATCTGGAGCCGCGGTGATCGCGGCCCTGCGCGGCCGGCTCCTCGAGAAGCAGCCGCCCCGAGTGGTGGTCGACGTCGGCGGGGTCGGCTACGACGTGCAGGTGCCACTGTCGACCTACGGCGGGCTCGGCGCACTGGGCAGCGAGGTGTCACTGCGCGTGCACACCCATGTGCGCGAGGAACAAATCGCGTTGTTCGGCTTCCTGACGCAGCTCGAACAGCAGATCTTCGAGCGGTTGATTGCGGTCAGCGGCATCGGGCCGAAAGTGGCGCTGGCGGTGCTGTCGGGTATCACGCCGGGCGACCTGGTCGGCGCCGTCGAAGGCAATGAGCCGGCCCGTCTGACCGCGATTCCCGGCATCGGCCGCAAGACCGCCGAGCGAATCGTCCTCGAACTGCGCGATCGCCTGCCGGCCGCGCTCCCGGTGACGCCGGACCTGCCGGGCAGCGGCGGCGCGGTGCGTCGCGACCTGAGCTCGGCGCTGGTCAACCTCGGCTACACGCGCGTGCTGGTCGAGAAAGCGGTCGGCGAAGTGCTCAAGAGCCAGCCCGACGCCGCCTTCGACGAGGCACTGCGCCAGGCACTCGGACGGTTGGCGCGGGCATGACGTCCGAGCCCATGCCACCGCCGGACCCGCGGCTGGTCAGCGCCCGCAGCGTCGACGAGGATGCCCAGGACGAGGCCGGGCTCCGGCCCCGCACGCTCGACGACTACATCGGACAGGACCGGGTCCGCGAGAACCTCCAGGTGGCGATTGCCGCGGCGAGGCAGCGCGGCGAGGCGCTCGATCACGTGCTGGTCTCGGGCCCGCCTGGCCTCGGCAAGACCACGCTCGCCTACGTCATCGCCAACGAACTCGGCGTCTCGATGCGGGCCTCGTCGGGCCCGGTGATCGAGCGGCCCGGCGACCTGGCGGCGATCCTGACCACGCTGCAACGCCACGACGTGCTGTTCATCGACGAGATTCACCGGCTGTCGCCGGCAATCGAGGAGATCCTCTATCCGGCGATGGAGGACTACGAGCTCGACATCATGATCGGGCAGGGTCCCGGCGCCCGCTCGGTCAAGGTGCCGGTCCAGCCGTTCACGCTGGTGGCCGCCACCACGCGGACCGGGCTGCTGACCGCGCCGCTGCGCAGTCGGTTCGGCCTGGTGCACCGCCTCGACTACTACGGCGAGTCGGACATGTACGAGATCGTCTCGCGATCGGGCCGGATCCTCGGCGTCTCGACCGCGCCGGACGCGGCCCGCGAGATCGCCCGGCGCTCACGCGGCACGCCGCGCATCGCCAACCGTCTGCTCCGTCGCGTCCGTGACTTCGCCCAGGTGCGCGCCGACGGCATGGTCTCGGTCGACGTCGCCCAGGCGGCGCTGACCCTCCTGGAAGTCGATGCGTACGGATTCGACGAGGTCGACCGCCGGCTGCTGCGGATCATCATCGACAAGTTCGACGGTGGGCCGGTCGGGGTCAACAGCCTGGCCGCGGCGCTCGGCGAGGAACGCGACGCCGTCGAGGACATCTACGAGCCCTTCCTGATGCAGGTCGGATTCCTGGAGCGCACCCCGCGCGGCCGAGTCGCGACACGACGTGCTTACGCATTCTTCGGGCTCGAGGAGCCGGGAAAGGACCATCGCCTGTGGTAACCGAGTCTGCCGCCAGCCCGCGGGGCGTGTTCAGTGGAGGTACGCCGACGATTCAGGCCTGCATCAGCGGCCTGGCCACCTACCTGCCGCCGAGGACGCTGACCAACGCCGATCTCGAGAAGATGGTCGACACCGACGACGAGTGGATCCTGCAGCGCACCGGCATCCGCAAGCGTCACATCGTCGATCCAGGCGTGGCGACCTCCGATCTGGCGGCCGAGGCGGCGCGCGGCGCGATTGCTCAGGCCGGGCTGACTCCCGCCGACATCGACTTCATCGTCGTCGGCACGACCACGCCGGACACGATGTTCCCGAGCACCGCCTGCCTGCTGCAGCACAAGATCGGTGCGACGCGGGCCTGGGGGTTCGATCTCGGCGCCGCCTGCTCGGGGTTCACTTATGCGCTGACCACCGCGGCGGGCTTCGTGAGCGCCGGCGTCTCGAAGCACGCGCTGGTGGTCGGCGCCGACGTGATGTCGAGCATCATCGACTACACCGATCGCACCACCTGCGTGCTGTTCGGCGACGGGGCCGGCGCGGCGGTGGTGTCGCCCTCGCCCGGCGACGGCCTCGGGCTGATCGACTTCACCCATGAGGTCGACGGCAGCGGCGGCCCGGCCTTGTGCATGCCGGCCGGCGGATCACGGCTGCCGGCCTCGCACGAGACCGTCGACAAGCGGCTGCACTACGTCCAGCAGGACGGGCAGACGGTCTTCCGGTTCGCGGTCCGCAAGAACGAGGAGATCTGCCGCCGGTTGCTCGAGCGCAACGGCATCAGCGCCGACGACCTCGACCTGTTCGTGTCGCACCAGGCCAACAAGCGGATCATCGAATCGGCCGGCGACAGGCTCGGCGTGCCGCGCGACAAGATGGTGATCAACATCCAGGAATACGGCAACACCACCGCGGCGACGATTCCGCTGGCGCTGCACGACGCGGCCAGGGACGGGCGCCTGCGCAAGGGCGACCTGGTGCTGCTGGCCTCGGTCGGGGCCGGCTTCACGGTCGGGTCGGTGCTGCTGCGCTGGGCCTACTGACCCGCGACCCGCTCGACCTTCTCGGCGGCTTCGAGCTTGACCAGGCCGCGACGGATCGCGGCCGTCGCCGCTTGCGTGCGATCGCGCACCCCGAGCTTGCCGAGCAGGCCATTGACGTACGACTTGATCGTCCCCTCGGTCGTGTTCAGTTCGGTGGCGATTTCCTTGTTGCTGTGCCCGCTGACGATCAGCCGCAGCACGTCCATCTCGCGCCGGGTCAGGTCGGCACGGCTCGCCGAGTCGAGCACCTGGCTGATCTGGGGCGGGATGTACTGCCGGCCCTCGTGCACGGCGATGATCGCCTCGAACAGCTCGTCGCTCGGCATGCCCTTGAGCACGTAGGCGGCGGCCCCAGCCGAGAGCGCCCGCGCGATGTCGACGTCGCCGTCGTACACCGTCAGCACCACCACCCGGGCGTCGGGGAAGTCGGCGCGGATGGCGCGAATCGCTTCCGGACCCTCCATCAGCGGCATCCGCAGATCCATGATCGCGAGATCGGGCCGGGTCCGCTGGAACGCCTCGACCGCCTCGACGCCGGTGGCCGCCGTGGCGACCACCGAGAATCGTGGGTCGCGATCGAGCATGGCCACCAGGCCCTGTCGCAGGATGTCGTGATCATCGGCCACCAGCAGGCGGATGGGGGTGCGCAGTTCGCCACTCACAGAGACTCCTTGAAGGGCACCGTCCGGCGCGCGTTCCACGCG
>JACDAO010000701.1 GCA_013695405.1 Acidobacteriota bacterium
GTCCTGGACGCTGAACACGGCGACCTCGCTGATTGTCTTCGCGCCGGCGAAGTCGACTTGGAGCCAGTCGGGGAAGCTGCCCGGCGTGGCGTCGTTCCAGCCGCCGCCCGCCCCCCAGTTGGCGCCCGTCCGGTCGCCATTGATCGCCCCTGCCGCGCTGTACCCGCCGCTATGGGCGCTGGAGGCTGACGCGCTGGCTCCGGTACTTGCGGCCGCCACGTTGACCGGCCCCGGTGCGGCCGGACCGCCCGAGGCGCTCTCGTAGGCTTCGACCTCGGTGAGGCGGCTGTACATGTCGGGGGCGCCGCTGATCACCACGCGGACGCGGGTCGTGGTCACCGCCGGGAAGCTGACGGTGCGCCAGACGTGCTGGTTGCCGGTGATCGTGCCGCCCGACACGGTGGTCCACTGCGCGCCATCCCAGTACTGGATGGCGAAGCTGGTGACGCCGTACAGGCTGAAGGTCTCGGTGGTGGTGGGCTCCACGGGCGCCGTGTAGGCGTCCTGGACGCTGAACACACTGACCTCGCTGATCGTCTTGACGCCAGCAAATTCGATCTGCAGCCAGTCGGGGAAGCTGTTGGGTGTGGCGTCGTTCCAGCCTCCGCCCGCCCCCCAGCTGACGCCCTTGCGATCGCCGTTGATCACCCCGTCGGGGCTGAACCCGCCGCTGTGGATGCTGGAGGCCGACGCGCTGGCCCCGGCACTCGCCGCCGCCACGTTGACCCGACCACCGGTGGCTGCCTGCACGTTCACTGCGACCGCGGCCGAGGTGGTGACGGCACCACGGTCGTCGACTGCCGTGGCAGTCAACCCGAACACTCCGCCGGCCACATTCGACAACGCGAAGCTGTACGGCGCGACGCTGTCGCTGCCGCGCAGCGCTCCATCGACGTAGAGGTCCACCCGGCCGACGACGCCGTCGGCGTCAGAGGCGCTCACCGAGACCTGCAGGGTTGCCGGCGCGGTGAATGTGGCGCCGTTCACCGGGGTGGTGATCGACACCGCCGGTGGCACGTTCCCGCTGCCGAGCAGCAGGCTGCGGTACACGTTCAGTCGCCCTCCGGTCGCGGTCAGGCCGGTCCACTGTGACAGGCGCTCGGTGTGATCGAGCAGCGCAGCCTTCACCTGGGCGATCGACATCGCGGCATCGCGGGAGAGCATCAGCGCCACCGCCCCTGCCACGTGCGGCGCGGCCACGCTCGTGCCAGACGCGTACGCATAGCCGCCGCTCGTCGCCGTGGACAGAATGCTCACGCCAGGCGCCGCCAGGTCGACTGACTGGGGGCCGTAGTTGCTGAAACTGGCGCGGCTGTCATCGCCTCCGGACGCCGCGACGGACACGATGCTTTCGGAGCTGAAGCTGGCCGGGTCGAATGGCGTAGTGTCGATGTCGACGCCAGCGTTGCCAGCCGCGAACACGTTGAGGATCCCGACGCTGCCGGCAACATCGATGGCATTCTGCAGCGCGCCGGGGAACGGTCCAGAACCCCTCGCGCCACCCCAGCTGTTACTGGAGATGCGGATGTTCACCCCGCGCTGCTTCAGCGCCGTGATGTAGTTCAGGCATTCGATCGCGCCGGCATCGGTCCCGCTGCCATCGGCACCCAGGAACTTGCAGGCGAGGATCTTGGACCTCCAACTGACGCCGGTGACGCCGACGCCGTTGTTGCCGCTCGCCGCGGCGGTCCCCGCCGTGTGCGTGCCATGGCCCTGGTCGTCCATCGGGTCGGAGTCGCGGTTCACGGTATCGATGCCGTGTACGTCGTCCACGTAGCCGTTGCCGTCATCGTCGACGCGGTTGCCGGCGATCTCGCTCGGGTGCACCCACATGTTCGCGGCGAGATCCGGGTGCAGGTAGTTGACGCCGCTGTCGATGTTGGCAATGACGAGGGCGTCGCTCCCGGTGGTGAAATCGGCCCACGCTCCCTGGGCGCCAATCCGCTGCAGGGCCCAGAGCGCGTCGTTCAGCCAGTAGGGATCGTTGGAGGGCGGCGCGGCGACGCTGTGTCTGACGTAGTTCGGTTGCACCCCGAGGACGTCGGGATCCTCGCCCGCCGCGCGGAGGGTCGCGGCGATCTCGAGCCCGCGCGGCAGTTGCACGTGATCGACGCGCACGGCATCGAGGCGGCGAAGCAGCCGGGCGGAGATGCGGGCGAGCAAGGCATCCCGCCGCGGCCGCGGCGCCGTATCGCGGTATGTAATGAGATATTCGCCAGCGACGGCAGCCGACTCCGTCACCGATCCCGCAGGCTGTGCGGTGAGCGACCCGCGCTGCGACCCGCTGGTCACAACCAGCGCGGCAATGAGAAGGATGGCCGCACGCAGCTCGAGCGTCGCTCTGGTCATGGTTCACTCAGATTGAGGATGGATGGTGCCGTGGATTCTACGATCAATGTGCGCGTTCCCATCAACCCACTCAGTCGGCCTCTTCGGTGGGCGATGCTAGGGTAGCGGCATGCATGATCGTGCATCCGCAGCGTCATCGGCCTCGCCCGCCACGCCAGCCCCGCACCACCTGCCGCATCTGCCCGAGCCCGACTACGCGCGACCGCTGCTGCAGGTCGAGCCGGCCCACCGCGATCGCCTGCTGTCGCTGCTCGCGGTGATGTACGGCGCCGAGGTCGCCGCGCAGCAGTATCCCGAGCTCGAGCGCCTGATGCGCGTCTATCACGCGCACAAGCCGCTCGCCTCGCTCGATGCCGACACCACCTTCGTGGCGGCCGACCGCTTCTCCGAGCGCGACGTCGTGCTGATCACCTATGGCGACCTGCTGACCGCCGCGGATCGCCCGCCGCTGCAGGTGCTGTCCGATTTCCTCCGCCGCTTCATGACCGGCGCGATCAACACCGTCCACATCCTGCCGTTCTTCCCGTACTCGTCCGACCGGGGCTTCTCGATCGTCGACTACGAGGAGGTCGACCCCCGACTCGGCTCGTGGGAGGACATCGCGACGCTGGCCTCGGAGTTCCGATTGATGTTCGACGGCGTCTTCAACCACGCCTCGAGCAAGAGCCGGTGGTTCCAGCGCTTCCTGAACGGCCGGCCCGGCTATCACGACTTCTTCGTCGCCTTCAGCACCCGCGACGCGGTGTCGGCCGACTACCTGCGGCTGATCCTGCGACCGCGCACCTCGGACCTGCTGACGCCGTTCCGCACCATCAACGGCATGCGCTACGTCTGGACCACCTTCAGCCCGGATCAGGTCGACCTCAACTTCCGCACCCCGCGGGTGCTGCTGCGGGTGATTGAAATCCTGTTGCTGTACGTGCGGCGCGGCGCCGACCTGGTGCGGCTCGACGCGGTCACCTACATCTGGCGTGAACTGGGCACCAGCTGCGCGCACCTGCGCGAGACCCACGCCCTGGTGCAGTTGTTCCGCGCCATCCTCGACGTGGTCGCACCACACGTGGCGCTGATCACCGAGACCAACGTCCCGCACCGCGACAACATCAGCTACTTCGGCAACGGTCACGACGAGGCGCAGCTGGTCTACAACTTCGCGCTGCCGCCGCTGGTGCTGCACACCTTTCACACCGGCTCCTGCGAAACCCTGGCGTCGTGGGCTCGCACCCTGGACAAACTGTCGGACACGGCGACGTACTTCAACTTCCTGTCGTCGCACGACGGCATCGGTTTGCTCGGCGCCCGCGGCATCCTGAGCGACAACGAGATCGAGGCGCTGGTCGAGCGCACCGCCCAGCACGGCGGCTTCGTCTCGTACCGGTCGAACGGCGACGGCACCCAGAGCGCCTACGAGCTGAACATCACCTGGTACAGCGCGCTCAACCGGGACGGCAGCCACGAGTCCGACGCCGTGCAGGTGGCCCGCTTCCTGGCGGCGCGGGCGATTGCGCTGGCGCTGCGTGGCGTGCCCGGGATCTACCTGCCGACGCTGTTCGGCGCCAGGAACGACTCGGAGGCCGTGCTGCAGGGCGCCGAGAAGCGCAGCATCAACCGCCGCACCTACGACGAGGGCCCGTTGATGCGGATGCTCGAGGATCCGGCATGCTGGGTGTCGCAGGTGGCGCGCGGCATGCGCCACCTGGTGACGAGCCGGATCGAGCAGCCGGCCTTCCACCCCAACGCCGACCAGCAGGTGCTCGATCTCGGTCCGGCGGTCTTCGGCCTGTCGCGCGAGCGGCCGGGCGTGCAGCACCTGCTGGCGCTGACCAACGTCACCGCCAGTGCCGTGGCGGTGACCGTGCCCGTTCCGGTGGCCGCACGCCAGTGGCGCGACGTGCTGTCGTCAGCACGCCATGACGTGGTCGACGGACACCTGCGGTTCGTGCTGCCGCCGTACGGCATCGCGTGGCTGGTCGCGGCGGACTAGGGAGGAT
>JACDAO010000712.1 GCA_013695405.1 Acidobacteriota bacterium
GGCGTGGGCGCCGCAGCCGCAGGAGGCGGCGGAGGCGGGGGGGGCGGGGGCGGGGGCGGCGGCGGCGCCCCCACGAACGCCATCATGCTCGGCGTCTCCGGCAGCGCATCCATCGCCATCAGCGGAATGATCACCACCGCGCCGAGGATGAGCACGTGCAGGATGATCGAGACAGGGACGGTGTACCACTTCTGCGACCCGACCTTGATGGACGACTCGACCACGTCCCCGAACATGTCCTTCGCCACTGGCTGTCCTCCTGCCGATTCAGACGCCGCACGTGCCCTGTCGTGAGGCGGCGATTATAGCGACAGCCCAAAAATGCTGTCAACGAACGGCGATGTCTGGTTGGACACCGGTTTTCGAAGTTCGGACCACAAAAACGCGGCCTGACCTGGGCCACTTCCGTTTGCCCCGTGTCAGCACCGCACACGTGCGTGCCACTACAGCACATCGGCGCGACGCCCGATCGATCAGTCGCCACGCCGGGACCACGAATCCTAGTCAGCCGGTGGCGGCCTGTCAAACAGGCGTGCCTGCGCGGCTGGAACGCACCTCGCCACAGTCGAGATCCGGACCACTCAGGTCGCCAGCCAGACCCCCACCGCCGCCGCCAGCGCCAGTCGGTACCACGCAAACACGTCGAGCCGGTGACTGCCGAGGAACCGCATGAAAAAGCGGACCGCGAGGTAGCCGACCACGAACGCGGTCACCGCGCCCACGAGGAACAGCGTCGCGTCGCCCGGGGCGAAGCCGACGTGCCGGAACTCGAGCCCTTCCTTGGCCGCCGCCGCGACAATCGCTGGAATCCCGAGCAGGAACCCGAACCGTGCCGACGCCGCGCGCGTGAAGCCCATCGACATCCCGGCGACGATCGTCGCTCCGGATCGCGAGACCCCGGGGATCAGCGCGCACGACTGCGCCACGCCGAACAGCAGCGCCTGTCCCACACCCATGCCGCGGTCGTCGGCGCGCCACGCCGTGCCGAACCGCTCGACCAGCAGGAACAGCACGGCGCCAATCGCCAGGGCCACCGCAGCAACCTGCGGCGTCCGGGTGTACGCCTCGATGTGGTCGGCGAGCAGACCGCCGACCACGATCACCGGCAGCGTGCCGACCACAATCAGCCGGAGACGCCGCGCCGAGGCGTCTGATCCGCTGATGATCCGCGGCAGCGCCGCGGTCAGCGCGATGATGTCGGTGCGGAAGTAGACGACGATCGCCAGCAGCGTGCCGACATGAGTGGCGACGTCGAAGGCCAGGCCGAGACCCTGGTCGTCCCAGCCGAAGAAGGCGCGGGCGAGAATGAGGTGGGCCGAACTCGAGACGGGCAGGAACTCGGTGAGCCCCTGGACCACACCGAGCGCGACCGCGACGAGCAGCCGGGTCACGCGCGAGGCCTAACAGCCCGTGGTGAACGTGCCACGGCATTCGGCCGTTGCCGCATCCCACCTCGCGGCGTTGCGCCCTCGGTGCCTCGCGGCACGTTCACCACAGGCTAAGCGCGCCGCTCTCGGCGACGTGGCCGGGTGGCAGCGTCACCGCCGGCCCGGGCCGGAGCAGGGGCCGCCGTGACCACGTTCTTGCTCAGCGCGATGGCAATCGACGAGGCGATGAACACCGTCGAGTAGGTGCCGCTGACGATCCCGACCAGCATCGTCACCGCGAAGCCTTCGAGCACTTCACCACCGAACAGGTACAGCGCGAGCACCGACAGGAAGGTGGTGCCGGCGGTAATCAAGGTGCGGCTCAGCGTCTGGTTGACGGCGACGTTGACCTGCTGCTCCAGTGGCAGCCCGCGCATCGTCCGGCCATTCTCGCGGACGCGGTCGAAGATCACGATCGTGTCGTTGACCGAGTAGCCGGTAATGGTGAGGATTGCCGCGATCACGTTCAGCGACAGCTCGTAGCCGAAGAAGGTCAGGAAGGCGACGGTGACGATCACGTCGTGCAGCGTCGCGGCGATCGCGCCGACCGCGAACGACATCCGGAAGCGGAAGGCAATGTACAGCGTGATCCCGAAGATGCTGGCCAGGGTCGCGTACAGGCCCTTGCGCTGCAGGTCATCGCCAATCACCGGGCCGACGATCTCGGTGCTGATCACCTCGAACTGCCCGAGGCTGGCCGTGCGCAGGGTCTCGACGACCTGCCGGGCGCCCTGCTCGAGGCTGGTCCCCTGCTCGCTCTGCTGCGATTGCGGCAGCCGGACCAGCACTTCGTGCGCGGCCGGGTCGCCGTACTGCTGGACCACCTTCTCGCCCGCCAACGACGCCAGGCTGTCGCGCACCGCCTGCTCGGCCACCGGCTGCTGAAACTTGAGCACGACGATGGTGCCGCCGGAGAAGTCGATGCCGAGCGGCAGCCCGTTGCGCGCGGTCTGGACCATCCCGGCGACGATGATCAGCAACGAGAACGCGAGGGCGTGCCAGCGCCAGCGGATGAAGTTGTAGGTGGTGTTGACGAACAGGTCCATGACGTTCTCAGATGCTCAGTTTCGCGCCCTGCGGGCGGCGCGAGAGGATCAGTTCGAACAGCGTGCGCGACACGAAAACGGCCGTGAACACGTTGGACAGCAGTCCGAAGAACAACGTGGTGGCGAAGCCGCGAATCGGACCGGTCCCGAACTGGAAGAGGAAGGCCGCGGCAATCAGCGAGGCCACGTGCGTGTCGAGGATGGTCAGGAAGACGCGGTCGAAGGAGGCGGCGACCGCGCCGCGGGCGGTCCTGCCCGAGGCCAGTTCTTCCTTGATGCGCTCGAAGATCAGCACGTTGGAGTCGACCCCCATGCCGATCGTCAGGATGAAGCCGGCAATCCCCGGCAGCGTCATCACCGCGCCGACGTAGGCCATGAAGCCGAGCAGGATCAACAG
>JACDAO010000743.1 GCA_013695405.1 Acidobacteriota bacterium
GGCGTGACCTCCACGGTGACGTGCTTGGCGACCGCCACGTCGTCGAACACGACCTCACCGGCGAGCGGGGCAAGTCCGTCGGGAATGTCGCCAAGGCGTTTGGCGCGCGGCCGCAGTAAGGCCAGGGCCTCGATCAGCCAGGCGCGCTCGGCCGTGTCGAAGCTGTCCCGCCACAATCCGGCACGCTCGAGCCACGGCCGCACCTGCGCCACCAAGACATCATCAGGCAGCCGCATCAGGTGTTGATTGTTCATCCACTCGAGCTTTTCGGGGTTGAACACGGCGTCGCCGCCGCTGATGCCGGCCAGGTCGAAGCGGGCAATGAGCTCGTCGGCGGAGAACAACTCCTGGTTGTCGCCCGGCGACCAGCCCAGCAGCGCGAGAAAGTTGACCATCGCCTCGGGCACGACGCCCTGCGCGGCGTACTCCATCACCGAGGTGGCGCCGTGGCGCTTGCTGAGGCGCTTCTTGTCGGGGCCGAGGATGAGCGGCACGTGCGCGAAGCGCGGCACGGTGGCGCCGAGCGCTTCGTAAAGGAGCACCTGCTTGGGGGTGTTGGAGATGTGGTCGTCACCGCGAATGACGTCGGTGATCCGCATCTCCAGATCGTCGACGACCACCGACAGGTGATAGGTCGGGTGCCCGTCCGAACGCAGGACCACGAAGTCCTCGAGCGTGGCGTTGTCGAAGCCGATTTCGCCGTGGACCGCATCGTTGAAGGCGGTGCGGCCCTCGACTGGTACGCGGAAGCGTATGGCTCTCGGTGCCTGCGCGGCTTCGCGGCGGGCCACCTCATCGGCGTCGAGCGTCAGGCTGGTGTCGTCATAGCGCTTCGGGCCGAACGCCTCCTCCTCCGGCCGTGTCGTCCGTGCCTCGCCCTGCCGGTAGTCGTAATAGGCATGGCCACTCACGATCAGCCGCGCGGCAGCGGCGCGATAGCGGTCGAGGCGCTGCGACTGGAAGTAGGGGGCATCCGGTCCGCCGACCTCGGGTCCTTCGTCCCAGGTCAGCCCGAGCCAGCGCATCCCGTCCAGAATGCCCTGGACCATCGCGTCGGAGGAGCGCTCGACGTCGGTGTCCTCGATGCGCAGCACAAAGGCGCCGCCGGTGCGACGCGCCAGCAACCAGTTGAACAGCGCGGTGCGCGCGCCGCCGACGTGCAGGTACCCCGTGGGCGACGGCGCAAAGCGAACGCGCGGCGGAGGTGCTGTGGACAACGACGCGCCGGGAGTCAAGGTGTCGGGGTGCGAGCGGATGTGGCGGTGAGGGAGGGATTCGAACCCTCGGTAGAGGTTTTAGCCCCTACAACGGTTTAGCAAACCGCCGCTTTCGGCCACTCAGCCACCTCACCGCGCATCTGGAAGTATACGAGACAAAGACACTTACACGGGAACGCTCGACAGCGACTCGGTGCAGGAGAGACCGTTCAAACCGTCGCTTTTTCGCGCTAAATGCAATCACAAGAGTGGTTTGTATCGTCGGCATGCTGTTCGTTTTGGGCACAGCATTCTGGGGTACACACGGGGCGTTTTGGGGCCCACGGCGCGTTCTTCGCCCGGTGTGTTCGGAGAACGGAAGGAAAGCGGAACAAGGCGCCGGTTCTTCAGGGCGCCGCCTTTCAAGAGGACTTCGAGTCTGCGACGCGTCGGTCTTTCCGGAGCTTCCGTCCTACAACACGTCACGCCCGTCATACCTGGTGGGCGAAGTGCTTGGCGACCTGCTGACGACTGAGCGGGAACCGCAGCGCGAGCGCGTCGAGCGCACGACAACCGGCGTCCGATGACGACGGCGCCGTCGCGTCGCACGTCTACCTGCTCTAAGCATTCACTACGCGGGTCGGCCAGAGCTCGAGGGCTCGTCTCCGACCTCGAGCCTGAGTCGACTACGAGCGAACTCGTGTGTTGTACTGCTCGATGAGGTGGGCAAACCGGGAATCGGCGCGAAGCAGCTCGAGGTCTGGTAGCCAGGAATGGAAACAGCCCAGCAACACGTCCCGACCTTCCACCGCCGCAACGCAGAATGCGATTGCCTCTTCGTGGTCGCCGAGCCCGCTGGCGCAAGCAGCCAGCGCGAAGGGAGGGACGTACTCGTGGGCGCGGCGGGATAGCAGCTCGTCGTAGATGGCACGCGCGTCTTGCAATCGACCTGTCTTGGCGTACGTCGGCACGATCTGCATCGCGACCCAGTTGTTTGGCGACTCCGTCCAGAGCGTCTCCAGTACCGTGGCGGCCTGGTCGTACTGCCCGTTCCAGCGGTACGCGAACGCCAGTTCCCATCGCCCGAGAAACGATTGCGGATCCTGTTCCACCGCGGTTTTCGCGTAGGCCAGCGCTTCTTCGGCGCGCCCTACGCCGGCCAGGGCAAACGAAACAACCGTCGTGACGTAGGCGGACAGCGGATCGGCGTCGAACGCCTGCCAGACTTGCTCGAGACCCTCGTCGAACCGCGCGGCGGTCCACTGCAAGAAAAAGAGGCCGTACCAACAACGAGCCTGGATGTACTTGGGGTTCAGCGCGAGCGCTTCGAGGAACTCGCGTTCGGCCCTCTTGAAGTCTCGTTCCCAGAGAAGCGAAGCACAGGCGAGTGCATTGTGGGCTTCAGCCGAACCGGGATCAATCTTGAGCGCGCGCGTCGCGGCGTCGAGCGCCGCCGGCATCATTTCGTCCGGGCGGTGATGACCGCTGTAGCAAAGGACTGTGTAGGCGTCCGCGAGGCCGGCCCACGCCTGTGCGTAGCTGTGATCGAGATCGACCGCCTTCTTGAGACTCTCCAACGCAGGAGCGATCCAGGGCCCCCTCCTATAGAGCATGGCCCGTCCCTTGAGATACGCCTGGTATGCCTCCATGTTCGTGGTCGTCACTTTGACGAGCCGGGCCGCGTCTTTGATGGCAACGCCACCTCAGCCGCCGGACAATCGCCCGCGCGATCTCATCCTGCACGTCGAAAATGTCTGCAAGGTCCCGGTCATAGCGCTCCGACCAGATCTGAAAGCCCTTCGACGCGTCCACCAATTGCGCCGTCACTCGCACGCGACTACCCGCCCTGCGCACGCTTCCCTGAAGCAGGTGACCCACATTCAGGCATCGGGCGATTTCCCCAACGTCAATCGACTTGCCCGCAACCGAAAAGGAGGAAGTCCGCGCGGCAACGCGAAGACCGTCAAGCTGGGTGAGAGCGTTGATGATTTCCTCCGCAACGCCCGCGCTGAAGTACTCGTTGTCGGCCTCCGGGCTCATGCTCGTGAACGGCAGGACGGCTATCGAGGGCGCCTCTTGGACCGGCGTCATGACCACCAACTCGAGCGCATGTATGACTTCAGCCATGGTCTGAAAACGCTCGCTGGCTTGCTTCGCCAGGCATTTTCGTATGACAGGCTCGAGCGGGGAGGAGGGCCACAGTGGAGGCGGGTCATCGCGTAGAACGGCGCTCAGCACGTGCGGCATCGTCGTTCCGCCGAACGCCCGGTGGCCTGACAACATCTCGTAAAGGACGGCGCCGAAACCGAAGATGTCGGACCGTGCGTCGAGGCGACAACCCTGCGCCTGCTCAGGCGACATGTACGCGACAGTCCCAACGAGCATCCCGGCGCCCGTGAAGGTGACGTCGGTTCCGGCGTCCATCGCTTTTGCCAGCCCGAAATCGAGCAGCTTGACACCGCTCTCGGTCAACATCACGTTGCCCGGCTTGATGTCACGATGCAATATGCCCTGACGGTGCGCCGCAGCGAGCGCCGACGCCATCTGCGTGGCGATGCGCAGCGCCTCTTCACTGGACATCGGTCCGCGCAGAGTCGCTCCGTCCACGTACTCCATGACAAGGAAGTCGAGGCCGTTCGAACTCCCTATGTCGTAGATCGTGCAGATATGCGGATGGTTCAGCGCCGCCACCGCCCGCGCTTCGCGCTCGAAGCGCGCGCGGGCTTGGGAATCGTGAGCCACATGGGCTGGAAGCAGTTTGATGGCGACCGTGCGATCGAGCCTCGTGTCGCGCGCCTTGTAGACCTCGCCCATGCCGCCCGCTCCAATGCACGAGATCAGCTGGTAAGGTCCGAGCCGCTTGCCCTCCATGCGCGCCGTGGTGATCACCTCGGTAATTGGAGCTGGCGTTGCGAGGAAATCATCCGCGCGCTCGTGTGCGGTGAGCAGGGCCTCGACACGATCTGCGAGCGCCCGATCCGCGCCGCAAGCGGCGACGATGTACGCACGACGCTCCGCGGGCGGCAGCGGCAGCGCGGCCTCGAAGACCTTCCTTACGTCCGGCCAGTCGCGCGGCCCTGGGTTCATGGGGTGAGGGGTCGGAAAGGCGTCAATTGTATTACAGACTTCCGTCCTCCAGTCGGCGCTGGGCTCGGCCGACGGAATCTATCGCTCGACTCTTCACAAGATGATTGGCGGCTGTCGACGCATAGCCTACGCGCTGTTCGGACGCGAACTCGCGGAC
>JACDAO010000809.1 GCA_013695405.1 Acidobacteriota bacterium
GGACGACCCCGTGCCGCTGGCGCGCGGCGACGGGCCGGAGGACACGCCGGCGCTCACCGTGTACCAACCGGCAGCAGGGACCGCGACCGGTGCGGCCGTGATCGTCCTGCCGGGCGGCGGCTATCGCGGCCGCGCGGCGCACGAGGGACACCCGGTTGCCGAGTGGCTGTCGTCGATCGGCGTCACCGCCTTCGTCGCCCGCTACCGGGTGTCGCCGTACACCCACCCGGCGCCGTTGACCGACGCATCGCGGGCGATCCGCTACGTCCGATCGCATGCCGCGTCCTGGGGCCTGGACCCGGCCCGAGTTGGCATCCTCGGGTTCTCGGCCGGCGGACACCTGGCGAGCACCGCGGCGACGATGTTCGCCGACGGCGACGCCTCGTCGAGCGACCCGATTGAGCGCGTCAGCAGCCGACCCGACCTGGCGCTGCTGATCTACCCGGTGATCACCTTCGTCGACGGACCCTTCGTCCACAAGGGCTCGCGCACCAACCTGCTCGGCGCGGGCGCCACGACAGCGCAGATGGCCGCGCTGTCCACCGAGACTCGGGTCTCGTCGACGACGCCGCCGGTCTTCCTGGTGCACACCACGGGCGACACCGGGGTGCCACCCGAGAACAGCCTGCTGTTCGTGCAGGCGATGCGGCGGGCCGGCGGGCAGGTCGAACTGCACCTGTACGAGGGCGGCCGGCACGGCTTCGGACTCGGCGAAAAGGAAGGGCCGATCGGCACCTGGCCGACCCTGGCGGGTCTGTGGCTGCACAAGCACGGGTTCGCCCGGGAAACCACCATCTCGGTGAAGTAGAGGCCGTCCATGCTGCGGGCCCTTGTCGTCGCTGCCGTCTTCGCGTCCGCCACGCCCGCCTCCAGCGCAGCGCAGGCGCCCACGCCCCGCTCTTTCGACGTGGTGGTCTACGGCGGCACCGCCGGTGGGGTCATCACGGCCATCGCCGCGGCGCGCGAAGGCGCGACCGTGGCGTTGCTCGAGCCACGTGATCACATCGGCGGCATGGTCTCGGGCGGGCTGGGCTGGACCGACTTCGGCAAGAAGGAAGTGATCGGCGGCTACTCCCTCGAGTACTACGAACGCGCCGGCCGCAAGTACGGCACGCCACTCCAGTGGTATCTGGAGCCGCACGTGGCCGAAGCCATCTTCAAGGAATGGGTCGCCGAGGCTGGCGTCCAGGTGTTCTACCGGCACCGGCTGGTGGAGAAAACGGGCGTGGTGAAGACGGGAACACGGGTCGACGCGATCCGCCTCGAGAACGGCGCCGAATTCCGCGCCAGGATTTTTGCTGACGCCTCCTACGAAGGCGATTTGATGGCGCAGGCCGGTCTCACCTGGACGTACGGCCGCGAGAGCACCGACCAGTACGGCGAGTCGCTGGCGGGCGTGCGCGACCGTACCCCGAAGCATCAGTTCCAGGTGGCGATCCCGGCGCGCGACGGATTGGGGCGTCTCCTGCCAGAAATTTCCGCCGAGCCGAAAGCCCCCAACGGCAGCGGCGACAAGAAACTGCAGGCGTACAACTTCCGCGTGTGCATGACGCAGCGCGAGGACAACCGCGTGCCCCTGCCCAGGCCCGCTGACTACAACCCTGGGCGGTTTGCGCTGCTGGCAACGATGTTGGCAGGCATGGACGTCATCAAGCGCGAAGCCGCCGGCGCGCCTTCAGGGCCGGAGCAGCGCGGCGATCCGATGTTCAGGCTGAAGCAGCCGTGGTCGCTGTGGGACGTGATGAAGCCCGACCCGATTCCCCACGGCAAGACCGACACCAACAACAACGGCGCGTTCTCGACCGACTACGTCGGCGCCAACTACGCCTATGCCACCGCCGACTACGCGAGTCGCGATCGCATCTGGCAGGACCACGTCGCGTACGTGCAGGGCTTCCTCTACTTCCTCCAGCACGACCCGCAGGTGCCCGCGGCGCTGCACACCGCGATGGCGCCGTGGGGGCTCTGCAAGGACGAGTTCGTCGACAACGGCCACTGGCCCTACCAGCTTTACGTGCGCGAGGCGCGTCGCCTGGTGGGCGAGTACGTGATGTCGCAGAAGGACATCCAGACCGACCTCGCGAAGCCGGACGTGATCGGCATGGGCTCCTACAACAGCGACTCGCACAACGTCCAGCGCATCGTCAACGCCGAGGGATTTGCCGAGAACGAGGGCGACATGCAGGTGGCGGTCACGCCCTACCAGATTCCCTATCGCGTGATGCTGCCGCGGCGGGCCGAGGCCACCAACCTGCTCGTGCCGGTGGCCTTCTCGGCGACCCACGTCGCCTACTCCACGCTGCGCATGGAACCGCAGTACATGATCATCGGCCACGCCGCCGGTGTCGCCGCCAAGATGGCCCTGGACGCCGACGTCGCCGTGCAGGCGATCGACACGGCCGCGCTGTCGGCCAAGCTGAAGGGGCAGCGGGCGGTCTTCGACTGGGTGAAGGCCAGGTAGCCCTCCGCCTGCAGGCTGCACCCTCGGAGTCGTCGGGTTGTCGGCGTCGAGGACACTGACATATGCTCGACACGTTCCGTGCCGACGCATCACAGAGAGCCGCTGATGACAATGCGCGTGGGATTCACCGGGGGCGGCAACATCACCGACACCCACATCCGCGCCGTCCGGGACGTGCCGGGCCTGCAGGCGGTCGGGGTGTGCGGGCCCAACGCCACCAAGGTCGATGCGCTCGCCGCGCGCTACGGCCTGCGGGCCAGCTCGTCGCTGGCCGCGCTGCTCGACCAGGCGCCCCTCGACATCGTCTGTATCGGCAGTCCGTCTGGCGTCCACGCGGACGAGATCGCGCTTGCCGCGGCGCGCGGGTGCCACGTCCTCTGCGACAAGCCGCTCGATATCACACTCGAGCGGATCGACACCGCGATTGCCGCGGTCGATCGGGCTGGCGTCAAGCTCGGCGTGTTCTTCCAGGATCGCTGCACGCCGGCGTTCCAGGCGGCGCGACGCGACCTGCTCGACGGACGGCTCGGCCGCGTCGTGCTGGTCGATGCGCGGGTCAAGTGGTATCGCGCCCCGGAGTACTACGCCAATGCGAAGTGGCGCGGGACGCAGGCGCTCGACGGCGGTGGCGCGCTGATGAACCAGGGCATCCACACTGTCGACCTGCTGCTGTGGCTGCTCGGCGACGTCACCGATGTCTACGCCAGGGCGGCCACCGCCTTGCATGCGATCGAGGTCGAGGACACGCTGACGGCGTCGCTGTCGTTCGGGTCGGGCGCACTGGGCACGCTGCAGGCGACCACCGCGGCCTACCCCGGACACCCGCGACAGGTCGAGATCACCGGCACCGAGGGGACGCTCGTGCTCGAACACGATCGCGTCGTGTCGTGGGAGTTGCGCAGCGGTCGTGTCGACGGCGCGACCGACCAGTCGGCGAGCGTCAGTGCCAGCACGGCGGTGGTCGCCGACGCGACGCCGCACCGCCGCGTCGTCGAAGACTTCGTGGACGCGTTGCAGACCGGCCGGTCACCGGCCTGCGACGCCAGGGAAGGCCGGCGCAGCGTGGCGCTGGCGCACGCGTTGTACGCATCGGCCCGGGAC
>JACDAO010000011.1 GCA_013695405.1 Acidobacteriota bacterium
GTGCACGCCCGGCAGGGTCGGCAGCACCGCTTGCGCCTTGCGCAGCAGGTCGAACGCCTGCGGGTACTTCTCCTGCACGGCGAGCACGTCGGCCACCAGCAACCACACGTACGGCGAGTCGGGTTCCTGTGCCTGCAGTGCCGCGAAGGCCTCGCGGGCGACACCTTCGTAGCTGCGACCGAGGGCCGCGAGAACCTGCGGGGAGTGTGGCTGCGCGCCGGCCAGCACGCCGAGATGGGTGCTGGCTTCGGCGTACTCCTCGACGGCGAGCAGCGCCTCGGCCAGCGCCTGGCGGGCATTGCCGCCGTCGTCTCCCGCCGCGACCACCTGGCGGAGCGGCCCCAGTGCCTCCTTTGGGCGACCCGATTCGAGATAGGCGATGCCGAGGAACAAGCGTGCCGGCAGCAGGTCCGGACGCAGCCGCAATGACTCGCGAAGGGGGGCGATCGCCTCTGCCGCCTTACCCCCCATGGCACGTGACATGCCCAGTCGCAACTGGGCCACCGCATCGCCTGGCCGCAGTGCCACCAGTCGCGTGAAGGCGGCCTCGGCGTCGGCGAACCGTGAGGCCTCCATCGCCGCTTCGCCGTCGGCCTGCAGCGCGGCGGCCGACTGCGCGGGCTGCGACTGGGTGGCCGTGGCGGCCCGCGCCGCACTCGACGGACCAAGGCCGCACCCGATCACGATCACCAGACTGCCCAACGCGATCCGCACCAGGCACTTGTAGGCCGGGTGCGCTGGACGCGTCAACCTCGCGGCCGGTAGCGCCAGGGCCACGTGCGATGATGAGCCGATGACGTCGCCCCGCGGCAGCTCCCTGATGCGCGCTGCCGGCCTGGCCGGCAGCGCGACGATGGCGAGTCGGATCCTCGGGCTGGTGCGCGAGCAGGTGATCGCGCATGCGTTTGGTGCCAGTCACCAGATGGACGCCTTCAAGGTCGCATTCCGCCTCCCCAACCTGGTGCGCGACCTGTTTGCCGAGGGCGCGATGAGCGCCGCCTTCGTCCCGACTTTTAGCCGGCACATGGCCCGTGACGGGCGCGAGGCGGCCTGGGCACTCGGTCGCCGGGCGCTGACCGCGCTGCTGCTGATCACCGGCACGGTGGCGGTCGTCGGCATGATCGGCGCCGGGCCGATGACGCGGGCCTTCGCCGGCGACTTCGCCGAGATTCCCGGCAAGCTCGAGCTGACGGTCACGCTGACCCGCGTCATGTTCCCGTTCCTGCCGCTGGTGGCGGTGGCGGTGGCGGCGATGGGCATGCTCAACGCCACCGGTCGCTTCTTCGTGCCGGCGCTGGCGCCGGCGATGTTCAACGTCGCGTCGATCCTCAGCATGCTGCTGCTGATGCCGCTGATGCCGCGCCTCGGCTGGGACCCGGTGATGGCGCTGGCGATTGGCGTGCTGGTCGGCGGGCTCGGCCAGGTGCTGCTGCAGTGGCCGGCGCTGCACCAGGAAGGGTTTCGCTATCACGTCGACCTGGCGCCGTCGGACCCAGGCCTGCGCGAGATCCTGCTGCTGATGGGGCCGGGCACGCTCGGCGTCGCGGCCACCCAGTTCAACGTCTACGTCAACACCGTCCTGGCGACCAGTCAGGAGCCAGGCGCGGTGTCGTGGCTTGATTACGCCTTCCGCATCCTTTATCTGCCAATCGGTATCTTCGGTGTGGCCATCGCCAGTGCCTCGCTGCCGATGATCGCCGCGCACGTCGCCCGGGAGGAGCACGACGGACTGCGCGCGACGATCAGTCACGCCACCCGGCTGATCCTCGTGATGACCGTCCCGGCGTCGATCGGGTTGATCGCGCTGGCGTCGCCGATCGTTCGCGTCATCTTCGAGCGTGGCCAGTTCCTGCCGCGTGACACGCAGGCGGTGGCGCTGGCATTGACCGCCTATGCGCCGGGCCTGGTCGGGTACTCGGCCGTCAAGGTGCTGTCGCCGACCTTCTACGCGCTGCGCGACAGTCGGACGCCGGTGATCATCAGCGTGATCGCGGTGCTGCTCAACGCCGTGCTCAACGTCCTGCTGGCGCGACGCTATGGCTACGTCGGCCTGAGCCTGGGCACCACGCTGGCGGCGCTGCTCAACGCCGGGTTGCTGCTGCTGTTGCTCAGCCGTCGTCTCGGCGGCGTCGAAGGCGCGCGTATCGTCTCGACCCTGGTACGCGTGACCATCGCCAGTGCGGTGATGGGCGTGACCGCCGCCGCGCTGCACGGCTGGCTGGCGGCGCAGGCGTTGCCGGGCGACGCGTTCCTGATCCAGGTGGTGCGCGTCGGCGCAAGCATCGGCGGCGCCGTTTTGG
>JACDAO010000190.1 GCA_013695405.1 Acidobacteriota bacterium
GGGGTAGCCGCCGGACTTGTCCGGCGGTACAGTAAAGACGCACCCGGTCTATAATCGCCCGCAATCCCTTCACAAGATCTGCCTATGCCAGCGCCCTCCCATCGCTTGTCGCTGACCGCGTGCGCCGCGGCATGAAGACCGTGGTCCTGCAGCCCACCGCCTCCACCACGCCGCGCCCGGCGTCGCGTTCACGTGAGGACCAGCTGCGCGCCTATCGGTTGATGCTGCTGTCGCGTCGGCTCGACGACAAGGAGATCCAGCTCAAGAACCAGAGCCTGATCTTCTTCCAGATCAGCGGTGCCGGGCACGAGGCGATTCTGGTCGCGGCCGGACTGGCGATGCGGCCCGGGATCGACTGGGCCTATCCGTACTATCGCGACCGGGCGTTCTGCCTCGCGCTCGGCGTCACCCCGTACGAGATGCTGTTGCAGGGAGTCGGGGCCAGGGACGACCCGGCGTCGGGCGGGCGGCAGATGCCCTCGCACTGGGGCCATACCCGCTGGAACATCGTCTCCTCCTCCAGCCCGACCGGGACGCAGTGCCTGCAGGCGATCGGCTGCGCCGAAGCCACCCGCCTGCTCAGCGAGTTGCCGGACCTGCCAGCCGAGGCGCGTCCCGCGGCCGACGCGGTGACCTACGTCTCGGTCGGCGACGGCACCACCAGCGAAGGCGAGTTCTGGGAGTCGCTCAACACAGCCAGTAACGCGCAGTTGCCGGTTGTCTTCCTCGTGGAAGACAACGGCTACGCGATCTCGGTGCCGGTGGAGGTGCAGACCCCGGGCGGCGACATCTCGCGGCTGGTCGAAGGCTTCCCCAACCTGCGCGTGTTCCGCGTCGACGGCACCGACTTCGACGCCAGCATGACGGTGATGGAAGAGGCGGTCGCCTACGCCCGTAGCGGCGAGGGTCCGGCCTTCGTGCACGCCAAGGTCGTGCGTCCCTACTCACACTCCCTGTCTGACGACGAGCGGCTCTACAAGACGGTGGACGAGCGAGCCCGCGAGGCGGCGCGCGACCCAATCGCGCGGATGGCCGAGCGCCTGCAGGCCGACGGGCACGCGACCCTTGCCGACCTGGACGCGATCCAGGCCGAGGTGGACCGCGAGATCGGTGACGCCACCGACCGCGCCCTGGTGGCGGAGAAGCCGGCCCGGAACACCGCGGCGTTGTACGTCTACTCGCCCGACGTCGATCCGACCGACCAGCGCTGGCAGACCGAACCGCTCACCGACGGCAAGCCCGACACGATGGTCGCAGCCATCAACCGCACGCTGCACGACGAAATGGCGCTCAACCCGCGCCTGCTGGTGTTCGGCGAAGACGTCGCCGACGCCAGCCGCGAGAGCGCCCTGGCCGAGGTCTCCGGCAAGGGCGGCGTGTTCAAGGTCACGCACGGCTTGCAGCGCGAGTACGGCAGCCAGCGCGTCTTCAACACGCCGCTGGCCGAAGCCAACATCGTCGGCCGCGCCACGGGAATGGCCACGCGCGGTCTCAAGCCGGTGGTCGAGATTCAGTTCTTCGATTACATCTGGCCGGCGATGATGCAGATCCGTGACGAGCTCACGATGCTGCGCTACCGGTCCAACAACACCTTCTCGGCGCCGCTGGTGATCCGCACGCCGATTGGCGGTTACCTGCGAGGCGGCGCGCCGTATCACAGCCAGTCGGGCGAGAGCATCTTCGCGCACTGCCCGGGACTGCGGGTGGTCTTCCCGAGCAATGCGGTCGACGCGGCCGGACTGCTGCGCACCGCGATTCGCTGCGACGACCCGGTGCTGTTCCTCGAGCACAAGCACCTCTACCGGCAGACCTACAACAAGGGCGTCTATCCAGGCCCGGACTTCACGGTGCCGTTCGGACGCGCCGCGATCCGGCGTCCTGGCACCGACGTCACGGTCATCACCTGGGGGGCGCTGGTGCAGCGCTCGCTGCTGGCGGCGCAGCAGGCCGAGAAGGACGGCCTCAGCGTGCGGGTGATCGACCTGCGCACGATCGCGCCGTGCGACTGGGAGACGATCGACACGGCGGTGCGAGAGACCAACCGGATCGTCGTCGCGCACGAGGACACGCTGACGGCCGGGTTCGGTGCCGAGATTGCCGCACACATCGCCGAGCATGTATTCGACTACCTCGACGCGCCGGTGCTGCGGGTGGCGGCGATGGACACGCCGGTCGCCTACTGTCCAGACCTCGAGGAAGAGATCCTTCCGCAGTCCTCCGATGTCCTGGCTGCCATCAGGAAAGCTGTCGCGTACTGAACGCTCGTTGACCGTGGCCACCGGCGTCGCCCTGCTGGGCGCGGCCGCGCTGTTGCTGGCTGCGCCCTTGACCGCCGCCGTCGCGCCCGAACGCCTGACCGCCTCGGGCGGCATCCCGGCGTTCCTGGCCGGCGAGTTCGAGGATCCATCGGGATACGCCAGGCGACCCGACGGCTCGTCGCTGGTGTTCGATCGTCGTCGCCACCGCGTCTATACCGTCGACGCCGCGCGCACCGCCGTGACACCCCTGATCGAGATCGGCTACGAGGTCGGACGCGTCCTCCGCCCGACCTCGTTCGACGTCGCCGACAGCGGCGACTTCGTGGTCGCGGACGCCCCTGGCCGGCAGCCGCGCATTTCAGTGTTCCGGGCCTCGGGCGGGATCATCAACACGTTCTCCCTGCAAACCATCGAACTGCCGAGGATCTCGGTCGGCATCGTGGTGCTCAACGGCGTCGCGGCGGCACGCTACACCGGCGTCACCGTGCTGATCAGCCAGCCGGAGCGCGGTGTGCTGGTGTCGGAGTACAGCGTCACCGGCGCACCGCAACGGCAGTTCGGCGCGCTGCGGCGGACCGGCCACGAACGCAACCCCGACGTGCACCTGGCGCACAACGCGGCGCTGCCCCTGCCGGCGCCGGATGGCGGCGTCTACGTGGTGTTCCTGGCCGGCGAGCCGGCCTTCCGCAAGTACTCGGCGGCTGGCGCGCTGGAGTTCGAGCGCCACATCCAGGGACGCGAGATTGACGCGTTGCTGCTGATGCAGCCGACCGAGTGGCCGCGGCGCAGCGTGGACGATGTGAGCTATCCGCTGGTGCTGCCGGCGGTACGCACGGCGGCCGTCGATCGGCGGGGCCGGTTGTGGGTGGCGATGGTCACGTCGCACGTCTACGTCTTCGATCGCGACGGCGAGAAGATCCGCACGGTGCAACTGGTGGGCGCCGGCGTGCTGACGCCGGACTCGCTGTGGTTTGCGCGCGACGGCACGCTGCTGGTCACGCCGGGGCTGTTCAACTTCGCCCCGCCGATCGGCTGATCCGGCCGGTCATCCGCTGCGATAGCGTGAAGCCATGCAAGGTGCTGCACTTCCCCTGAAGATCTTGGCCGACGCCGTCAAGGCGACCGCCGATGCCGCGGCTGCCGGCGTGCTCCAGGTGCGCGCGCGTGGCTCGCGCCCGGCCACGGCCGCCCACGTCGGTGACGATCTCGTGATCGCCCCGCAACACGCACTCGATCGCGACGACGGTTTGGTGGTGATCCGCGGGGACGACGCGATCGACGCCACGGTGGTCGGCCGCGACGAGTTGCTGGACCTGGCGCTGCTGCGTGCCCCAGGAC
>JACDAO010000083.1 GCA_013695405.1 Acidobacteriota bacterium
GCCGCCTCCAGGCCCTCGCGTACGGCGAGGGTGCCCGCCGCGTAGCCAGTCCGATCCATCGACTGCGCAAAGATCGTGAACGCCTCGGGTCCGGACGGCTCGACGACGACGTCAAACGTCTCGGCCACCGCGATGCGGAATTCGTCCACCGTGACCGGATGCACGTATTGACCGTCTGCGGCCACCACTGTCATCTTCAAGCCGGGGATGCGCACGTCGAAGTAGGTCATCGCCGAGCCGTTGATGAAGCGCAGACGCACCCGCTCGCCCGGGCGGAAAAGGCCAGTCCAGTTCGCCGCCGGCGCCTCACCGTTCATCAGGAACGTGTACGTGTAGCCAGACACGTCGGCAAGGTCCGCTGCGTTCATGCGCATCTCGCCCCAGGCCTTGCGCTCGGCCACGGTTTGCGTCAATCCCTGCTGCCGGACATCGCGCACGAAGTCGCCGACGGTCCGCTGCCGGAAGTTGTAGTAGTCGGACTGCTTCTTGAGCTTCGCGAAGACACGTTCGGGGTTCTCGTCGGTCCAGTCCGACAGCAGCACCACGTGCTCGCGGTCGTAGCGGAATGGCGCGGGCTCGCGCGCCTCGACGACGATCGGCCCGTAGATGCCGCGCTGTTCCTGGAATCCGGAGTGGCTGTGGTACCAGTACGTGCCGTGCTGCCGCACGTGAAACCGATAGAGGTAGGCCTCGCCGGGATGGATACCGTTGAAGCTGAGGCCCGGCACGCCGTCCATGTTGGCAGGCAGCAGGATGCCGTGCCAGTGGATTGACGTGTCCTCGTCGAGCGTGTTGCCCACGCGCAGCGTCACGGTGTCGCCTTCACGCCAGCGCAGCGTCGGCGCCGGCAGCGTGCCATTGATGGTCATCGCGACGCGGGGCGCGCCGGTGATGTTGATGGGAGTCTCACCGATCCGGAGATCGAACTCCGTCCCGGCCAGCACGTCGGGCTGGCGGCGCGAGGGCGTCTGTCCCCAGGA
Source organism: Acidobacteriota bacterium (assembly GCA_013695405.1). Taxonomy (GTDB): domain Bacteria; phylum Acidobacteriota; class Vicinamibacteria; order Vicinamibacterales; family Vicinamibacteraceae; genus Luteitalea. The sequence continues at coordinate 981 of JACDAO010000083.1, forward strand.
CGCCGCCGGTTTCCACAGGCCCAGGCCAGCGGCCGCGCCGCTGATCGCCAGGCCACGGACGAAGGTGCGACGCGACGGCCGGGAGCGTTCGCGGCTGTGGCGGGTGTGTGTGTGCGAACTCATGGTGCCTCTATCTGGAAAGGGCCGTCTAGTCATGCCGGCCCTGGTGCGACGTTGGGGTGGAGACCGCGGGCGCCGGAGCCGGGTCTTCGCCCGCCAGGAACCGACGCGTTTCTTCTTCTTCACGAAACTGCGCAGGGCTCTTCGGGTTCAACTGCTCCATCCGCGCGATCACTTCGGGCGTGAGCGTCGGCAGCTGCCGGATGAAGTGCACCAGGCCCCAGCTGGCGCGTTCGCCTTCTGGCGTGCCGGTGCCCCACGCCGGCATGGCGGTCAACCGGATTCCGTTCTCGATGATCGCGAACAGCTCGCCGTCGGACAGGTCTTGCGTTCGGGCCTCGCGCATGTCCGGGGCGGGTGGATAGACGTTTCGGCCGAGCTGAGTGCTGCCGCTGCCGTCATTGGCGTGGCAGCTGGCGCAGTGATCGGCGAAGTGCTCCACAGCCTCGTCGATGACGGCGGCCGAGGGCGCGATCGGATTCGGGCGTGACCGGACGGCCGTCGGGGTCGCCAGCCGCCGCATCGCCAGCGCCAGGCGTTCTTCGACCGCACTGGGCGGCACTCGGGCACTAAGCCCAGTGCGGGCGACCCAGTAGATGAGGGCGGCAGCGACAAGCCCCCCAATCACGATCAGCAACAGCACGGCACGAATCATCGGCCTCATATGGACTCCCGTTCATGGATCTGTCCCTGGAACTTCGGGTGCAACCATCCGTGCCGCCACGTCATGAACGCGGCAGTCGGGCGGTGAACGGCGCGGACGCGCCGGAGAGAGACGGGGATCAGACCCGCAGGACGAGCGGGGCGCGTGTCGGCGGGGGTGGATCGAGCGGAGGCGAGGTGTCGCTCACCGTCCTGGCGGCGAAGACCGGGACGTGAATCGTTGCAGCGAGCAACGCGGTCACGGCCTGTAGCGCGGCGGCATCGGCGCGGACCGCGACAGCCGAGCCGGTTCGCAGTGCTGCCTCGGACCCACTTGGGCAGTGACGTGC
>JACDAO010000084.1 GCA_013695405.1 Acidobacteriota bacterium
CGCCGGGGATGCCGCCGCTCCCGCGCTGCAGGTGCTGATGCCGCCTGCCATGCTGCCGTTCGTTATCGTCGGCGCCGGTCTCTGCGCGCTGGTGCTGGTCGTCGGCATGGGAACGGTGCTCGCCCGCGACTGACCCCGGCAGGGTACGTTACCCTGCGGAGACGTATGCGTCCGCTCCGGCTGCACCTGCTGCTCGCCCTGATCACCCTGGCACTGGCGAGCCTGACCTTGCACGGCAGTCAGGCGCCGGCGGCTCGGCCGGCGCCGGTCCGCGACCGCTACAGCAAGGCGGAGCACCTGGTGCCGATGCGCGACGGCACCCGGCTGCACACGGCGGTCTACAGCCCGCGCACATGCGTCAGCGGTGGCTATCCGATCCTGCTGCAGCGGACGCCGTACTCGGTGGCCTCGTACGGTCGCGATCGCTACCCCGCGTCGATTGGTCCGTCGCCCGCGCTCCAGGCCGACGGCTACGTCATCGTCTACCAGGACGTGCGCGGCCGATATCTCTCGGAAGGCGTGTGGGAGGAAGTGCGGCCGTTGGTCGCTGCGGCCCATGGCGCCGTGGACGAGAGCACCGACGCGTACGACACGATCGACTGGCTGGTGAAGCAGACGCCGTGCAACAACGGGCGGGTCGGGATGTGGGGCATCTCGTACCCGGGCTTCTATGCGCTCGCCGCACTGGTCAATGCGCATCCGGCGCTGAAGGCGGTCTCGCCGCAGGGTCCGGTCACCGACTACTACCTTGGCGACGACTCGTACCACAACGGCGCGTTCATGCTCGCGCATAATTTTTCGTTTTACGTCGACTTCTTCCCACGCGGCGCTCAGCCGCGCACGCCGCAGAAGGAGAGGCGCTTCGACTACGGCACGCCGGACGGCTACGCCTTCTACCTCGCGATGGGCCCGCTCGCCAGGGCGTCGCGGCGGTACGGGCTCGATCGGAACCCGTACTGGATGATGAACCTCGAGCACACCACGTACGACGCATTCTGGCAGGCACGGAGCATCTGGCGTCACCTGCGCGGCGTGACCCCGGCGGTGTTGACCGTCGGCGGCTGGTTCGACGCCGAGAACCTGCGCGGGGCCTTGCGGACACACGCGACGATTGCCGCGCAGAGCCCGCAGACAGTCAACCAGCTGGTGATGGGGCCGTGGACCCACGGCAGCTGGTCGTCGCCCGACGGCTCGCGTGTTGGCCAGCTGCGATTCGGCCAGCAGACGGCGGCCTACTTCCGCGACCAGCTCGAGCGCCCGTTCTTCGCGCGCTGGCTCAAGGGACCGCCAACCGCCATCCTGCCCGCCGCCTCGATCTTCGAAACCGGCAGCAACCGGTGGCGGTCATTCGAAACCTGGCCGCCGGGCTCGACGCCGCAGGTCTTCTACCTGGGGGCGGGCGGCACACTGCGGCCGACGGCGTCCGCGGCCGGGGAAGACGCCTTCGATGCGTACGTGAGCGACCCGGCCAACCCGGTGCCGATCGTCGATCGAATGGCGATCGGCATGCCGCGGGACTACATGGCCTCGGATCAGCGATTCGCGGCGGCGCGACGCGACGTGCTGGTCTATCGCAGCGAGGTGCTCGCCGACGACCTCACCGTGCTCGGCTCGATTGGCGTCACGCTGCACGTGGCGACCTCGGGGACCGACGCCGACTTCGTCACCAAGATCGTCGACGAGTACCCCGCGGCATCGGGTGGGCCAACGGCCGCGAGCGGCGGGCCGCAGGACAGCAGCGCGGCGGCAGATCCGTCGATGGCAGGTTACCAGTTGCTGGTGCGGGGCGAGCCGTTCCGCGGCAAGTTCAGGAACTCGTTCGAGCGGCCCGAGCCGTTCGCGCCCAACGTGCCGGCAACCATCCACTTCGAACTGCCCGACGTGGCCCACACCTTCAGGCGCGGCCACCGCCTGGTGGTGCAGGTCCAGAGCTCCTGGTTCCCCCTGTTCGACAGGAACCCGCAGCAGTTCATGGACGTCCCGACGGCGTCGCCGGCCGACTTCGTCCCCGCCACCCAGCGGATCTACCGCAGCGCCGCCCGCCCGTCGTCGATCACCGTGCCCGTCGAACGGTGAGGCAGGCTTTCGGCTTCGGGCTTCGAGGCTTCAGGCTTCAGGCTGTTGCCTGGCTCGTGCGAGTTCCTCGTACAGGTAGGCGGCGGCGAGCACGCCATTGTGGAAGTTGCTCAGGTCGAGCCACTCGTTCGGCGCGTGGGCATTCTCACCCGGCAGGCCAATGCCGAACAGCACGCTCGGCAGGCCGAGCACCTGTTGAAAAGTCGAGACCACCGGGATCGAGCCGCCCTCGCGCACGAACACCGGCTGCCGTCCGAAGCCGCGCTCGATCGCCCGCCCGGCCGCTTGCACCCACTCGTTGTCGAATCCGGTCGTCCAAGGCTTGCCACCGTGCATGTGCGTCACCTTGACCGTCACCGTCTTGGGCGTCAGCTTCTTCAGGTAGGCCTCGAACAGCTGGCCGATCGTCGCCGGATCCTGGTCGGGCACCAGCCGCATGCTGACCTTGGCCATTGCCACGGCCGGAATCACCGTCTTGGCGCCCTCGCCGGTGAAGCCCGCGAGCAGGCCGTTGACCTCGAAGGTCGGACGGGCCCACTTGCGCTCGAGCGTCGAGTAGCCACTCTCGCCGAACGGCTTGGGCACCCCGATCTCGCGGGCCCAGCGCTTCTCGTTGAACGGCAGCCTGGCAAACTCGGCGCGCTCGGCTGGGGTGACGTCGACGACCGCGTCGTAGAACCCGGGGATCCTGATCCGGCCGGCCTTGTCCTTCATCTGCGCCAGCAGTTGCGCCAGCACCAGCGCCGGGTTGGCGACCGCGCCGCCATACGAGCCCGAGTGCAGATCCGTGCTGCTGCCGCGGATGTCGATCTGGAAGTAGGCCAGCCCGCGCAGGCCGTAGCAGATCGACGGGACGTCGCGGTCGAACATCGGCGAATCGGAGATCACCACCACATCGGCCGCGAGCGTGTCGGCATTGGCGGCGATGAAGGTGTCGAGGTTGGCGCTGCCCACTTCCTCCTCGCCCTCGAGCAACACCTTGACGTTGATCGGCAGGACGCCATGCTGGCTCAGGTGCGCCTCGATCGCCTTGAGGTGCATGAAGATCTGCCCCTTGTCGTCGGCCGCCCCGCGCGCGTAGATCGCGCCCTCGCGCACGGTGGCCTGGAACGGGGGCGTCTCCCACAACTCGAGCGGGTCGACCGGCTGCACGTCGTAGTGGCCGTAGAACAACATCGTCGGCGCACCCGGCGCGCCGAGCCACTCGGCGTAGACGATCGGATGACCTGGGGTCTCGTGCAGTGCCGCGTGCTGCAGGCCGATGCGTTGCAGTTCGCTGACGCACCACTCGGCGCAACGGCGCACGTCGCCGGCATGCTCGGGCAGCGCGCTGATGCTCGGAATGGCCAGGAAGGTCTCGAGTTGCGCGACGTAGTCGTCGCGGTGGCTGTTGATGAAGTCGAGGACGTTGTTCATGGGGCTTCGGCCGGGGCTGGGAGCTGGGACCTGGGAGATTGGAGATCGGGGCTTCGCGCCCGGTATCAGGGGTTCGGGGTCTGCACGGGCAACTCGAGGCGGTCTCCCCACTCTTTCCACGACCCGACGTAGTTGCGCACGCGGGTGTAGCCGAGCAGCCGGAGCGCGAGGTAGCCGTGCGCGGCGCGGTAGCCGCCCTGGCAGTACGCGATGACCTCCTTGTCTGGGGTGACGCCGGCGCGTTCGTAGAGCGCGCGCAGTGCGTCGGCCGGCTTGAAGGCGCCGTCTGGTCCGAGGTTGTCGGTCCACTCCAGGTGGACCGCGCCGGGGATGCAGCCGGCACGGGCGGCACGGGCCACCGTGCCGAGGTACTCGTCGTCGGAGCGGGTGTCGAGAATCACGGCATCCTGGCGGTCGAGCCGATCGTGCACGTCACGCCAGCCGGCGATGCGCTCGTCGACGCGCGTGCCGGTCCAGGTCGAGGCGGTCGGGGCTGTCGGATCGGCGCTGACCGGGTGCCCGCCAGCCAGCCAGGCGACGAAGCCGCCATCGAGCAGGCGCGTGTGTTCGTGACCGAAGTACTCGAGTGCCCAGAAGGCGCGAGCAGCGCGGTTGCCGGAGCGCTCGTCGTAGACCACCACCTCCCGGCTGGCCGTCACGCCGCGCGAGGCCAGCAGGTGCTCGAGAATCCACAGGAAGGCCCGCAGCGGCGCCGGATCGGTGTCGACCAGACTGACGCCGAACAAGTCGAGGTGGACGGCGCCAGGCACGTGACCGGCGGCCCACTGCTCGGCCGGTCGCAGGTCGATCACCAACGGACCGGAACCGGGCCCGGGTGCGTCAGCGATGCGCCGCGCGAGGGCAGCCGGCGTCAGCAGCAGGTGAGGATTGACGTAGCCCTTCGGGTTGTCCGCCATCGCCAGCATTGTACGAGCCGATGCCTGGGAGCGGGCAAATCGCTTGAGGGAGGCCGGGTGCAGGCGTAGGATGCGACTGGCGGCCTTGCCGCCAAGGTGCCCATGACAGACCGCGTTCGGACACAGGACGATGTGCCGGTGGGCCGGTTGCGAGGCTTCCGACCGCGGGTGCGGCCGATCGACTCGCATGACGACCCCGCGTCGCCCCTCAACCTCGACAAGCTGATCCACGAGCGGTTGCGCCTGGCCATCGTCAGCGCGCTCGCGGTGCGTGACAAGCTTTCGTTCAACGACCTCAAGGCGGCGCTGCGCACCACCGACGGTAACCTCAGCGTGCATGCGCGCAAGCTGGAGGACGCCGGCTACATCAGCTGCACCAAGTCCTTCGAGGGACGCCTGCCGCGCAGCGAATACACGTTGACGCGTGCCGGCCGGGTCGCATTCGAACGCTACCTCGGGCACATGGACGCGCTGATTCGAGCGTGCCGGGCAGGCAGCCCGACGGCCACCGAAACCTAGACGCCGGATGTGGTGGACACGCTCGAGGCGCGGCCTCAGCCGACCTGATTGCTCAAGGTGCCGATGCCGTCGATGGCAATCGCGATCTCGTCGCCGCTCTGCAGCGAGAACGCGTCCGGCGGCACCACGCCGGTGCCGGTGAACAGGAGGCAGCCGGCCGGGAATGACGTCTCGCGGAACAGCCATTCCGCCAGGTCGTCGAAGCGACGCTTGATCTGCCCGGTGGTGGTCTGGCCGGCAAAGGCCACCGCACCGCCGCGCGTGATGGTCAGGGCAATCGAGGTGCCCGCCGGCAGCGCCGCGGCCGTGAACAACAGCCCCGGGCCAATCGCGCAGCTGCCGTCGTAGACCTTGGCCTGCGGCAGGTAGAGCGGGTTCTCGCCTTCGATGTCGCGCGCGCTGACGTCGTTGCCAATCGTGTAGCCGACCACGCGGCCGAAGGCGTTGATCACCAGCACCAGTTCCGGTTCGGGCACCGACCAGCGCGAGTCGCGCCGCACCCGCACCGTGCCGCCGGGACCGACCACCCGTTGCGGCGTGGCCTTGAAGAACAGCTCGGGCCGGTCGGCGTCGTAGACGCGATCATAGAAGGTCGCGCCGCCACTGTCGCGGGCTTCGTCCATCCGTGCGTCGCGACTGCGGAAATACGTCACGCCCGCCGCCCACACCTCCTGCGAGCCGATCGGCGCGTGCAGCACCTGCGGCATCGCCGCGTCGACGTCGGTGCCACCGGCCGCCCTCGCCTGCAGCAGGGCGTGCGGGTCGTGCGCCTGCAGGATCTCGTCGATGGTCAGGTCGGCCAGGTGGATCGAGCGCTCGTCGACGACCAGCACCAGCCCGTGGTCGGTTCGGTACAGCAACATCACGCGCTCCTCAGGTGCCAGCTCTCGCCGGTGCGCTCGATCCGTCCGTCTTCCTCGAGCTTCAGCAGATGCGCCAGCACGGTCTGGCGGGCCGCGCCCTGCAGGTCCGCGGCAAGCGCAGCATACAGCCGCTCGACGAGGCGATCGGCGGTGTCGAGTCCGGCAGCCAGGCATTCGAGCACCTGCTGCTCCCTGGCCATCCGGTGCGACAGGTAGCCGCGCAGCAGCGACGCCGGCTGGGTGATGGGCTCCCCGTGGGCGGGCAACAGCAGGCGCGGCTGCAGCTCGAGGACGGCGCGCAGGCTGCGCAGGTACTGCCGCAGGCCCCCACCGCTGTCGGCCGGGATGCTGACGGTGCTGCCGTTGATCGCCAGGTCGCCGCCGAACAGCACGCCGCTGTGCACGTCGAACAGGCAGGTGTGATCGACGGCGTGGCCCGGTGTGTGGAGCGCCCAGAGCTGTGCGTCACCGGCGGTCAGCATCGGTTCGCCGTCGATCGCGGTCCACTCGGGTGGCGCGTCGGGGAGCGGCGCGCGCTTGCGGAAGACGACGGCTGGAAAGGCCGCGTGCAGCGCCGCGGAGCCGCCGATGTGGTCGTGATGCGCGTGCGTGACGATCACCTGCGCGAGTGGGCCGTCGCCCGCGGCCGAGAGCGATGCCTGCAGGGCGGCGACGAAGCTGGCGCCGCCGGGTGGAGCGTCGATCAGGGTCGGCACCCGGCCGTGCAGCAGGTAGGCATGGACTGAGCCGCCGGTGTACGAGGTGGCGAGAGGAACCGTCAAGCGTGAGTGACGCACGTCAATGGACCGGTGGGCGCGCTCGTGCCGCAACCGGTGCTCCGTTGGGTCGCGGCGCGGACGCGTTCTGGGCTGCTGCTGCGGGCGCGGAAAAGAAAGCTGAGGGCGCGCCGGGCCTTGTACGGAGGATGATTTCGAGGAAAATATCGACCAGGGCGGGCCGAAGTACTGCGTAGGAGAGCAGCACCCCGAAGGAAGAGGTCGCTTCCCGCAGGGCTTGAAGGTGGTGAATCGGGTGCCCGTCGACCCTCAGCTCGAAAAGTATTATGTGAAATGTTTCACAAGGCGTCAAGCCCCGAACATCCGCTATGACACGGGCGCGATCAGCCGGCGTCGCCAATTCCCGCCGCCTCGGCCGTCACGGGCTGGTCTTCACCGGGCTGGAACAGGGCGCAGACCGCCCCCGCCGGATCGCGGATGATGGCAAACTGCCCGGCGCCCATGTCGGTCGGCTCGCGTAACACCTCCCCACCCAGGGTGCGCACCTCGTCGACCGCGAAGGCGATGTCGACAACCGTGAAGTAGACCAGCCAACTGGCCGGCAGGCCCTCGTTCGGGCCCTTGGCGTGACAGATGCCGGTCACGTCCTGGCCTTCCAGGTTGGTCATCGCGAAGTCCGAGTAGCCGTCCATCTCCACGTCGCGGTACTCCCAGCCGACCACTGCACGGTAGAAGTCACGGATGCCGGGGGCGTCCTCGACCGTCAAGTCGACCCACCCCACCTGTCCCGGCTGAATCTCGTCAGGCATGCTGTCCTCGGTCTTCCGCGCCGATCGTCAGCCCCTCGTATTCCGCCACTCTCGTGCGGAAGGCGTCAGGGACCGCCGTCGGCGTCTGTCTCGTGTAGTCGAAGAACACCTGGGCCGACCGTCCCGAGGCGACCACCACGCCGAGGCGCTGGACCTCGTACGACGCCCAGAAGCTGGTGCGCTTGAGTTCGGTGATGGCCGCACGCACGTCCAGCACGTCGCCGGGGTAGGCCTGACCCCGGAAGTCGAGCGAGACGTGGACGATCGCCAGGCCGGTGAATGGCAGGTCGGGCAGCACCGCGTTCCAGTACTCGATCCGCGCCTGCTCGAGATAGGTCAGGTAGCTGGCGTTGTTGACGTGGCCGAAGGCATCGCAGTCGCTCCAGCGCACCACGATCGTGGTCGAGAACCGAAAGGCCGGCGCGCTCACGCGAGCACGTCCGCGGCCTTGTCGACCAGCACCAGGCGACGCGCCTGCTCCATCTCGTGACGGTAGGCCTGCCAGCCGGTGAAGTTGCTGAAGCGCTCGCGCCCTTCGACCGCCCGGGCCACGTGCTCGAACGGCGACCAGTGACCGGCGTCGAGCAGGCGCTGGTGCAACTTCTGGTCGGCGTCGACATCGCGGGTGCCGACGTGGGTCAGGTAGCTGACCCGCGCACACCGGGCCACCGCTACCTGGCGTTGTGCCTCCGGGGACAACGGCGCGTCGTCGTCCGTGATGAACGGCAGGTGCCACTCGTCGGCGGCGCGCCGGGTCGGCGTCGACGCCTCGAACGCACCGCGCATCGAATCGGCCAGCCGCTTGATCTCCGGCTGCGCGTCCGGGTGGCAGCGCAGCGTGAAGAAGTTCTCGTAGGTGGTCGCCGACACGATCACGCTGGCCCACATCCACGGTTCGAGCGCGCGGTTGACGATCTGCTTGTGGACGCCGCTGGCCCGCAGCCGCTCGGCATGGGCGAGGGCGGAGTCGCGCGCCGCCAGCCACTCGGCCCGGGCCGCCTGCGCGGCGGGTTCGTCGAGCACCTCGCGGGCCTGCATGCCCGACTGGTTGCGGCCCCACTCGACCGGCAGCACCGGGTCCTCGCGCAGCTGCTGCATCAGCCGCGTGGTCGGGATCGCGCGCGAACTCGAGGCGTTGCGCGAGAACATCCGATGGGTGTTGAACTCGGGCAGGACGAAGCGCGGGAATCGCAGCACGAACGTGGTCAGACGCTCGCCGGCTGGATTGACGCTGTCCAGCAGCACCTCGGCGTGGTAGCCCACCGGTTACGCGTCCTCGTCGTCGTCAACCGGGCGGCGATGATAGCGACTGTATTCGTCCAGGAACGACAGCGAGTCGAGCGACGGCATCCGGTCGAAGAACAGCACCCCGTCGAGATGGTCGGTCTCGTGCTGGGCGACCCTGGCCTGGAAGTCGCGCAATTCGAGCTGGAACGGCTTGCCCTTGCGATCGAGCGCGTCGAGCCGGATGTGCGTGAAGCGCGGGACACGACCGCGGATGTCGGGGATGCTCAGGCAGCCCTCCCACTCGTCGGCCTTGGCGTCGGCCAGCGGCGTCACCACCGGGTTGACGAACGGCATCACCTTGAGCTTGCCGTTCTCGCCCTCGATTCCGGCCACGAACAGACGAACGCCCTCGTGCACCTGGGGTGCGGCCAGGCCAATCCCCTCGTACTCGATCATCGTGTCCATCATGTCGTCGATGAACTTCTGGAAGGCGGCGCCGCGCACTTCGGCGGGATCGAGCGCCCTGGCTCTGGTCCGCAGCACCGGGTGGCCCATGCGAGCGACTTTGAGGATGGACATGCGGGCTGCGGGCTGACGGCTACAGGCTATGGGCTACAGGCAACGGGCTGCGCGCGAAGGCCGACGGCCGACAAGCGACCGCCGGCGACCTCACGATCGCGACCGTTACGCGATGGTGATCGAGCGGTCCAGATAGACGTCCTGGATCACGTTGAGCAGCTTGACGCCTTCGGCCAGCGGCCGCTGGAAGGCACGGCGGCCCATGATCAGGCCCATCCCACCGGCGCGCTTGTTTATGACCGCGGTCCGGACCGACTCGGCGAAGTCGTTCTCAGTGCTGGCACCGCCCGAGTTGATCAGGCCGATCCGTCCCATGTAGCAATTGGCCAGCTGGTAGCGGGTCATCTCGATCGGGTGATCGCCGGGGATCAGGTCGCTGTAGACCTTCGGGTGGGTCTTGCCGAACTTGAGCGCGCTGTAGCCGCCGTTGGTCTCGGGCATCTTCTGCTTGATGATGTCCGCGCCGATGGTCACGCCGAGGTGGTTGGCTTGCCCCGTGAGGTCGGCGGCGACGTGGTAGTCGACGTCTTTGGTCTTGAAGGCTGCGTTGCGGGTGTAGCACCACAGCACCGTCAGCAGGCCGAGTTCGTGGGCGCGCGCGAAAGCCGCGCTCACTTCCTGAATCTGTCGGGTCGACTCCTCGGACCCGAAGTACACGGTTGCGCCGACCGCAACGGCGCCCATTTCGAACGCCTGCTCGACGCTGGCGAACATGATTTGATCGTAGCGGTTCGGGTAGCTCAGGAACTCGTTGTGATTGAGCTTCACCATGAACGGGATCTTGTGGGCCCACTTGCGTGCCACCGAGCCGAGCACGCCGAGCGTCGAGGTGACGCAGTTGCAGCCGCCCTCGTACGCGAGTCGGACGATGTTCTCGGAGTCGAAGTAGATCGGGTTGGGGGCGAAGCTCGAGCCGGCCGAGTGCTCGATGCCCTGGTCGACCGGGAAAATCGAGACGTAGCCAGTGCCCGCCAGGCGACCGCTGTCGAGGATGTGCTGGTAGTTGCGCAGGACGCTCGGCGACCGGTCGGTGTGGCTGAACACGCGGTCGATGTAGTCGGGCCCGGGCAGGTGCAGGGTGTTGCGCGGGAAGCCCTTGGCCTCGTATGTCAGCAGCGCGTCGGCGTCGGCGCCGATCAGCGAGTGGATCTCGGACGTGGTGACGGTCGCGGTCATGGTTGTATGAGTCCTGGGCCGGATGAACGGGCAGACGTGCCCGCACAATTGTAGCCCGTCCCCGGAGTGGCGCTGCGCACCGAGGCGTAGCGGTCGGACCCGTCCGACCGTCCCGGGGCACCGCCGAGGCGTAGCGGTCGGACTCGTCCGACCGTCACCGGACACCGCCGAGGCGTAGCGGTCGGACCGTCCGACCGTCACCGGACACCGCCGGACAAGTCCGGCGGCTACGGCATGTCGCAAGTCCGGCGGCTACGGCATGTCGCGTCTACGGGGCCGTGGCGGCGGCTGCGGCGCGATGGCCCGAGACCACGGCGCCCTCGATGGTCGCCGGCAGGCCGGTGTCGGTCCAGTCGCCGGCCAGCAACAGCCCGCGGACCGGGGTGCGCAGGGACGGACGGGGCGGCTGGCCGGAGGCCAGCGAGAAGGTCGCGTTGGGCTCACGCACCACCCGAACCCGCTGCACCTGGGCGCGGGTCAGGCCGGGCAGCGCGGTGGTCGCCTCGGCCAGGGCCAGGTCGGCCAGTTCCTGGTTACTGCGTCGCAACACGTGGTCGGCGCCGCTGGCCACCAGCGTGAAGTGCGAGGCCGATTCGCCGAAGGCCCAGCGCTTGTCGAACATCCAGTGAAAGGTTCGCTCCGGCAGGCCGACGAACGGCGCCGGCAGGGCGCCCCGCTCCAGCCACAGGTTGACCGAGACAATCGACGAGGAGGCGCGGGTCGATTCGGCGGCGACCAGATCCCGCAGCGGACCGTGTTCGTGGCCACGCAGCACGTTGGCCAGGCCAAACCACGGCACCGCGACCACCACGGTCTCGGCACGCACCGAGGTGCCGCGGGTGTCGACGTAGCCGACCCTGTCGCCCGCCAGCACCACCCGCGACGGGGCGTCGAGCTTGACCTGCCCGCCGTGTGCTTCGAGGTAGGCGCGCGCCGGCTCGCCAAACACCTGGTGCAGGGGCCGGGCCGGCACGCCGAGCGCCGCGTCGAACGGGTCGTCGCTGAAAATCTGGCCAAGCACGCGGACGAACGGCGCCGCTTCGGCCAGGGTAATCGGTTGATTGAGCGCCGCGAGCGCCAGCGGTTCCCACAGTTGCGCTACCAGGGTCGGCGTCTGCCGATGACGGCCGAGCCACTGCGCGACGGTCTCGCCGTCCAGCACCGGCAGGGCCGTGCCCTGCGTCACGGCTCGCCGCGCCAGCTTCAGCGGCGCCAGCATCCGCGTCGCCGCCCATCGGTCCCGCCACGTCAGGGCCTGCCACCGCAGCAGCCCGCCGGCCAGGTGCAGCGGCGGACGCCAGGGCGGACAGGCGAGCCGCGTCACCCGCCCGTCGAGGTCGACGCTGGTGAACGCCAGCCGCGGCTGGAACTGCACCGCCTCCCCGGCGCCGACACGCCGCAGGTAGGCGCGGGTCTCGTGGTAGCACCCCATCAGCACATGCTGGCCGTTGTCGACGTATTCGCCCGACTCGCGGTCGAGGAAGGCGGTCGCCCGGCCGCCGAGCTGAGCACGCGCCTCGAGCACCAGCACCCGCGCGCCGCGCTCGGCCAGCGCACACGCGGCCGACAGGCCCGCACAGCCGGCCCCGATCACGATCACGTCCGGAGAGGTCATTTCGTGATGCGCACGACGCGGGACGCCTGCGGCAGCGCCATCGTCCGCATCCACGTGACCGCGGCCAGGCAAGCCTTGCGCGCGCGGGGTACCCTCACCCGGCCGGCAAAGACGTCATAGCGACGGGCGGCGATGCGCACCAGCAGATCACCGTAAATCGCGCCCATGATCCGCGCAGCCACCAGCCGGCGGGCGTCTTCGGGTGGCAGCGCCGCCTCGGCCCGCGCGAACTGATCGCGAGCGCGCTGGGCTTGCTGTTCGAGCAGCGTCGCAATTGGCCGGGTCAGCCGGCCGGCACGCAAATCGGCTTGGCCGACGCCGTGCGCGGCCATCTCGTCGAGCGGAATGTAGAGCCGGTCCCGCACCAGATCCGACGGCACGTCGCGGAGGATGTTGGTCAGTTGCAGGGCCAGCCCGAGTTCCACGGCGTACCGTCGGGTGGACGGATTCTCGTAGCCGAACACCTCGATGCAGACCAGCCCGACCGTCGAGGCGACCTTGTAGCAGTAGTCGCGCAGGTCTGCGAAGGTTGCAAAGCGG
>JACDAO010000099.1 GCA_013695405.1 Acidobacteriota bacterium
CTTTTCGGAGGCTCGATGAACAACGCAGACGTGGCGTGGATGCTGATCTCCACGGCTCTCGTGCTCCTGATGACCCCGGCCCTGGCGTTCTTCTACGGCGGGCTGGTCCGGTCGAAGAACGCCTTGAACACGATGATGATGAGCGTGGACGCGCTCGGCTTCGGGGGCGTCGCGTGGGCCCTCGCCGGCTACTCGCTGGCGTTTGCGCCCGGCACGCCCTACGTCGGTGGACTGTCGTTCGCCTTGCTGCGGGGCGTGACGCTGGACCCACAGGGCACCATCCCGCACGTGCTGTTCATGGCGTTCCAGGGCACGTTCGCGGTCATCACCGCCGCCTTGATCTCGGGTGCGATCGTCGAGCGAATGCGCTTCAGCGCCTACCTCGTCTTCATCACCGCGTGGGTGCTGTTCGTCTACGCCCCGGTGGCCCACTGGGTCTGGGGCGGCGGCTGGCTGGCCACCCTCGGCGCGCTGGACTTCGCCGGCGGCACCGTGGTGCACGTCAATGCCGCAGCCGCCGCGGCGGTGGCCGCGCTGGTGGTCGGCTCACGCCACGACCACGGACGGCAAGCGATGCTGCCGCACAACGTGCCGTTCGTGCTGCTGGGGGCCGGACTGCTGTGGTTCGGCTGGTTCGGCTTCAATGCCGGCAGCGCGCTGGGCGCCAACGCGATTGCCGGTCTGGCCTTCACCAACACGATGCTGGCGCCGATGGCGACGCTGGTGGTGTGGACCCTGCTCGACGTCAGTCGCACCGGTCGGGTGACCGCAGTCGGCGCCGCCACCGCCATCGTCGTCGGCCTGGTGGCAGTCACTCCGGCCGCCGGCTACATCAGCCCGAGCTCGTCGCTGATGCTGGGCGGCCTGGCCGCCGTACCGAGCTACTTCGCGATCATCTTCCGGGCGCGGACCCGGCTGGACGACTCGCTCGACGTGATCGCGGCGCATGGCGTCGGCGGCACAGTCGGCGCCCTGCTGACAGGCGTCTTCGCCGACAGGGCCTGGAGCGGCGCGGCCAACGGCCTGGTGGGCGGTAACGCCGGCCAGATCGGCATCCAGGCGGCCAGCATCGCCGTGGTGTTGCTCTACAGTGGGGTCATGACCTTCGGGCTGCTCAAGCTGATAGGGCTGGTCCTCCCGCTGCGCGTCGCCGCGCGCGCCGAGGCGCTCGGCCTGGACGTCAGCGACCACGGCGAGGAGGCCTACGCCGAGGGCGACGGCGCCATCCTGGTCGGTCCCGACGTGATGTCGGCCGTGTCGCGCACCGTGGGATCGGTCACGACCGAAAGAGGGCGCGCATGAAACTCGTCACTGCGATCGTTCGTGCCGAGCGGGTCAATCCGGTGCTCGAAGCGCTGTTCCGGGCCCAGGTGCGCGGCGTCACCATCAGTCGAGTCCAGGGTCATGGCGGCGAGACCGAACACGTCGAGAACTACCGCGGCACGACCGTGAAGATGGCGCTCTCGGAGAAAGTGCGGCTGGAGATCGCCGTCTCCAATCCGTTCGTCGATCCGACCGTGGCGGCGATCATGAGCGCGGCGCGCACCGGTGAAGTCGGCGACGGCAAGATCTGGGTGACGCCGATCGAGCAGGTGCACCGCATCCGCACTGCGGAGAAGGATCAGGACGCGGTGACGCCGGTGATGCCGATCACTGACTGATCGCTGGCTTCCATGTGGCCTCCACACTCGCCGTAGCCGGCGCAGGTGACCGGCGGACAAGTCCGCCGGCTACAGGTCGCGATGGTCCGGCGGACGCCGGTGGGGGTGACCGGCGGACAAGTCCGCCGGCTACACGTCGGCGCGAGTTTCACCACTCGTTGTAGGGCACGCCCTGCGACGAAATGCGATCCGAGCCGCTCTTGACGTCGTACACGCCGATTTCGGCGCTGACGTTGTTGGCGTCGGGTTCGGCGGGCACTTCCTGCCAGGTGCTCGACGATCGGGTGAACGGGTCCTCGGGGATGGCCCGCAAGTAGCCGTCGCTGACCAGGGCCTGCAGGTTGGCCGGGTATTTGTTCTTGTCGGCGTAGTACTGGTCAATCGCGTCCTTCATCCGGAACAGATCTTCCTTGAGCACCGCCTCCTGCCCGAGCGTGACCGCATTGCGGTAGCTGGCCATCGCCATCCCGGCCAGCACCACAATCAGGGCCATCACGACCATCAGTTCGAGCAGCGTGAAGCCCGCACGCGCCACGCGGGCGGGTTGGGCGCGCCACGTCACCGGCGCGGGGCGCCGCTCACCACTCGGTGTACGGCGTCCCATCGAGTCCCTTTCCGTAAGCCTTCGAATACACATCGAACACGTTCTCCCCGCCCCACGAGGTCGATTCCGGCCGATCCTGATAGGAGCGCAGGCCCCACTCCGCGTCGCCAGTCAGCGGGTCCTTGGGAATCCGCCGCAGGAAGCGCAGCTTGGTCTGGTTGGCATCGCCGGCCCGCGGCACGCCGACCACCAGGGTGTCGAGATCGGGCGGGTAGCCCATGTCGTCGGGCTCCAGCTCGAAGTTCGAGATCTGCTGCAGGTCGGCCGCGTCCTTGTAGCGGTCAATTGCCGTGCGCAGCTCGCGCAGCCCGCGGCGCAGTTCGACCTCCTTCTGTCGTTGCACGCCGACGCGGCTGAGCGGCAGCACCGCGCTGGCCAGAATGAGCACCAGCGCGGCAACCACCAGCAGCTCGACGAACGAGTAGCCCTGGCGCGCGGCCCGGCGCATCCGACTGCCTGCGGCCACCGTCCTGGTCATCGCACCGTGACGGCGGACGGCACCAGCTGCAGGCCGATGCTGCCCTGCTCGGGATTGGCGGCAACCCCGGCGGGTGTGATGGGCGACTGCCCCGGGGCAATCGCGTCGAAGACGATGGTGGCAATCAGACCGGTGCCGGTCGCGCCCACCTGGTCGCCGGGCCGCAGCATCGCGATGTCGACGCGGCCGACGCCGGGATCGACCTGCTGGCTGAACGTCGGCGTCACGCCACCCTGCGCCAGAAACGACCCGGGCTGGACCGCGCGAACTCGCAGCACCGACGGGTTGTAGGTGACGGTGACGCTGATCGTCGACAGCCGCTGCGCCCCGGACACGGTGATGGGCACCGTGTAGGGGCCACCGC
>JACDAO010000199.1 GCA_013695405.1 Acidobacteriota bacterium
CTGCACGATCGCGCTGTAGCGCTTGCGCCCGGCCGTGAGGAACTGCGACAGCCGGGTCGCCTTGCCAATCACCAGTGCCAGCACGCCGCTGGCGAGCGGGTCCAGCGTGCCGGTGTGTCCGACGCGAGTACCACGGGGCAGTCTGCGGCGCACCGCCGCGACGACGTCGTGCGAGGTCATGCCCTCGGGCTTGTCCACCACGAGCACGCCGTCGAGCGTGCCGGTCGTCGTCATGCGATCAGCGGCAGCAACAGTGGCAGCACGGCATCGCGCACGGTCGGCAGCGCGGCGGACGAGGTGAAGCCGGCGGCATTCTTGTGACCGCCACCGCCGAAACGCTCGGCGATCGCCCGCACGTCCAGCAGGCCCTTGGAGCGCAGGCTGACCCGCGTCAGGCCGTCGCCGCCGTCACGCACCATCAGCACCACGCGGATGGCCTCGGCACTGAACGGCAGGTTGATCAGGCCGTCGGTTTCATCCGGCGTCGAACCGGTGCGGGTGTGGACGTCCGGCGTGACCGTCAATACCGCGATCTGGCCCTCGCCCTCGAGCACCATGTCGTGCAGCAGCGCACCGACCAGACGCAGCCGCCCGAGGCTGTAGCTGTCGTAGACCCGTTGTCCGATCCACACCGGGTCGGCGCCGGCTTCGACGCACCGTCGCGCCAGCTCGAAACTGCGCGGCGAGAGGTGCGAGTGCCGGAAGCCGCCAGTGTCGGTCAGCACCGCGAGGTACAGGTGGGTGGCGATCGCCGCGGACCACGGCACGCCGATCGCGTCGATCGCGTCGGCGACCATCTCGCCGCACGCGGCTGCCCCTTCATCGAACCAGTTGACCGCGCCGTACGCGGTGTTGCCGAGGTGATGGTCGATGTTCACCACGTGCCCGCGCTCGAGCCCGGCGATGCCGGTGCGGCTCAGCGCGCCCGACTCCATCACCACCACCGTCGTCGCGGTCGCGTCGACCTCGGATGTCAGCTCCAGCGTCTCCATCGCCGGGAAGGCGGCAAATGACGCCGGCGCTGGATCGGCGGTGACGGTGCGCACCGGCAGGCCGAGTCCACGCAGCGCCAGGGCCATCGCCATCACCGATCCGATCGCATCGCCATCCGGTCGCGCGTGACCACACACGATCACCCGGCCGGCACCGCGCAGCGCGTCAATCAGCGCGCTCGGGACGGCGACGGCGGCCTTACTCGGGTTGGTCATCGGCGGGGGGACCGGCGGCGCGCTCGCGCGCCTCGCGCTCGGCGGCGATGTCGCGCAGCAACATCTCGACGCGCTCCTGCCGTTCGATGTTGTCGTCGTAATAGAAGCGGATCTCCGGCGTTCGCCGCATGTTCATGTCCTCGGCGACGCGGCGACGCACGAACGCCGAGGCCCGGTCGAGCGCGCGCGCCGTGCGCGCCCGCTCCGCGTCGTCACCGACGATGGTGTAGTAGACGCGCGCCATGCCCAGGTCGCCCGTGAGCGTGACGTGCGTCACGGTGATCAGGCCGATCCGAGGATCCTTGACCTCGAACGACAGGAGCTGGGCAACGAGCTCCTTGACCTGGTCGGCGATGCGCTCTGCGCGTGAACCTTGCATCTGATGATTCTAGGCGGTGGCGGGGAAGGCGGGAAGCGGGCGCCGGGGATGGCGCCCGTCGTCGGAGAGCCGGCCCGCGCGGGTGCGCGGGCCGTTCACGCTAGCTGACGACGACGGCGGCGACCTGTTCGGTGACGAACACCTCGATGCGGTCGCCGACCTTGATGTCGTTGAACCGGTCGAAGGTCAGACCGCACTCGAAGCCGGTCCGCACCTCGGACACGTCGTCCTTGAAGCGGCGCAGTGAACTGAGCTTGCCCTCGTGCACCAGCACGCCGTCGCGAAGCAGGCGTGCCTGGGCGTCGCCGGACCGGCGGATGAGACCTTCGGTGACCATGCAACCCGCCACCGCCCCGGCCTTGGGCACCCGGAACACCTCGCGAACCTCGGCCACACCGAGCCGGTTCTCCTTGAAGGTGGGCGCGAGCAACCCGGTCATCGCTGCCTTGATCTCGTCGGTCACGTGGTAGATGACCGAGTGCAGCCGGACGTCGACCTTCTCGCGGTTGGCGACCTCTTCGGCATTGCGGTCGGGCCGCACGTTGAAGCCGATGATGATTGCGTCCGAGGCAGTGGCGAGCAGGACATCGGACTCGTTGATGGCGCCGACGCCCGAACTCAGGATGCGCACCTTGACGCGTTCGTCGCCGAGCTTCTGCAGCGTGTCGGCCAGCACTTCGGCGGAACCCTGCACGTCGGCCTTGATGACCAGCGCCAGTTCCTTGATGCCGCCATCGGCAATCTGCTGCTGCAGCGTCTCGAGCGTGATCCGACCGCCCTTGGCGCCGAGCGACTTGGCCTTGGCCTGTTCCTCGCGGAACAGCGCGATCTGGCGCGCCTTGGCGACGTCTTCGACCGCCTGGAAGGTGTCACCAGGCGTCGGCACCCCGCCGAGGCCGAGCACTTCGACCGGCGTCGACGGCCCCGCTTCGCGAACGCTGCGGCCGCGGTCGTCCTGCAGCGCGCGGACCTTGCCGACGATGGTTCCGACCAGCACCGTGTCGCCCACGTGCAGCGTGCCGTCCTGGACCAGTACCGTGGCCACCGGACCCCGCCCGCGATCGAGCTTGCCTTCGAGCACGGTGCCCGAGGCGTTGCGCTTGGCGTTGGCCTTGAGGTCGCCGATTTCGGTGACCAGCAGGATCATCTCGAGCAAGCCGTCGAGATTGGTCTTGGCCTTGGCCGAGACCTCGACCATCACGGTGTTGCCGCCCCAGTCTTCGGGCAGCAGGCCGAGATCGGCCAATTCCTTCTTGACCCTCTCGGGGTTGGACCCGGGCTTGTCGATCTTGTTAATCGCCACGATGATCGACACATTGGCCGCCTTGGCGTGGTCGATCGCCTCACGCGTCTGCGGCATCACGCCGTCGTCGGCGGCAACCACCAGGATGACGACGTCGGTGACGCGCGAACCGCGCGCCCGCATCATGGTGAAGGCTTCGTGACCCGGCGTATCGAGGAAGACGACGTCGCGATCGTTGACCTGGACGGCGTAGGCGCCGATGTGCTGCGTGATGCCGCCCGCTTCGCGTTCGGCTACGCGGGCCGACCGGATGGCATCGAGCAGCGTGGTCTTGCCGTGGTCGACGTGTCCCATGACCGTGACGACGGGCGCACGGGTCACGAGATCGGTCGGGTCGATATCCTCGGCCTCGACCTGCAGCATCTCCTCTTCAAAGGTTTGCATCTTCACGTCGGCGCCGAATTCGCGCGCAATCACCGCGGCGGTCTCGTCGTCCAGCGTGCTGTTGATGGTCACCATCAGCCGGCGGTCCATCAGCTTCTTCATGACGTCCTTCGCCTTGACGTCGAGCTTCGTCGCCAGGTCGGCCACCGTCATTCCCTCGGCCAGCGTGATGGTGCGGGTCACCGGAGGTGGCGGAGCCTGCATCGGGACAGGCGACTGGACGCGGGGCCCCTGATCGCGCCTCGACCCGGGACGTTGACTGCCGGGCCGATGATGCATCGGTGGCCGGTACGCGGGCATGCCGGGACGGGCCGGCATCGACGGGCGAACCGGCTGCGAGGGAAGCGGGCGCGGTCCGCCCAGCGCCGAACCGGGTCGAGGCGGCAAACCGCCGGCGGGTCGCGGAGGCGCCGGACGGCCC
>JACDAO010000140.1 GCA_013695405.1 Acidobacteriota bacterium
CTCGTGCGACGCTGGATCATGCGCACGCTGGCCGGCTGGCTGCTGTCGTCGACCGTGGTGCTCGGCCTGTCACTGACCGGCCACGGCCAGAGCGTGCCGGCGCCGGCGCTCGAACTGGCTCGCGCCCGCGACCCGGGCATCGTGACGCTGCTGCGTCATGCCAAGGCGCCTGGGACGGGCGATCCGGCCCATTTCACGCTGGCCGACTGCGCCACCCAGCGCAATCTCTCCGAGCAGGGCCGGCTCCACGCCAGACGGCTGGGTGCGGCCCTGCGTGCGGTCGGCGTACGCGACGCGGCGGTCCGGTCGAGCCGATGGTGTCGCTGCCTCGAGACCGCGCGCCTGCTCGACGTCGGGCCGGTCAACCCGGCGCCGTTCCTGAACTCGTTCTTTGCCGGGCGTGGCGACGAAGCGGCATCGACGGTGGCGTTGCGTGCCGCAGTGCTGCAGAAAATCGACAGCCGTCGCCCGACCATCTTCATCACCCATCAGGTGAACATCACCGCACTCACCGGGCTCGTGCCGGCCGAGGGGGAAGCGGTGTTCGTCCGCGGCACCGCCGCGGGCACCGTCATGGTGGTCGGCCGCGCGCACCTGCCGTGACGCTGGTGGTCAGCCGGCGAGCAGCCGGGCCACTGTCCAATACACGCCGATGCAGGCAATCGCGCACGACGCCGGCACCACCACCCAGCGCCGGTACCGCGCCGGATGCCGCAGCAGGACGGCCGTCGCCACGAAGGCAACGGCCAGCACCGACAGCTGGCCGATCTCGACGCCGACGTTGAACGCCAGCAGTGCCGCGACGCGTGCGGCCGACGGTAGACCGAGTTCCGCGAGCACCCCGGCAAACCCGAGGCCGTGCAGCAGCCCGAAAGAGAATCGCGGCCGCGTGGAACTGCAGCCGTCGATGACGCGTCCCGGTGCGCAACGCCCGGCTGATTTCCCGGCGCGCCGTGTCGAGATCGCCCGACTTGAAGGCTGCCCAGGCGAGCGCCTCACAGGTGAAGATGTCGTCGGACCCGCGCGCCGCTTGACGTGAAGCGTTGTCGGCCTGCGCCTGCACGGCTCGAGCGGGCGGGTATAATCGAGGCGGCCCGTGTCCCATCGTATCCACGTCGAGTACGACTCGAATCGCCCGATCCGCACGCGTAACAAGCTCTACTACCGGTGGCTGCACTGGCCGGTGTGGATCTTCGTTTTCTTCATCGCACCAGGGCCCCTGACTTTCGACCTGTTCGAGCGCGGCTTCGACGTCCGGATGTCGATCTGGCTCGGAGTGGTCCTGATCGGCACCGGCGTCGCGTTCGCACGGCGGCGGTTGCCGGGCTGCGAGCCGGCGCCGTACATCATCCGCTTCACCGAGGACCGGCCCAATCCGGTGTACCGGCGCGTCTGCTACTCGATCGCCTGGGGGGAAGCAGTCACCTTCGCCCTGCTCAACGTCGTTGGCCTGCTGGTGGCGATTGCCACCGAGACCTGGATGCTGAAGGAGATTTACCGGTTCGCGTACTTTCCGATGGCCGGCACGATCTGGGTGATCGGGCTGACCGGGCACCTGCCGCGCGTCAAGCCGTCAACCGCGGGCGAGGGACACGAACGCCGGTATTTCTACGGCACGGTCTGGGCCGTGGCGGTGGCCCAACCGGTCCTCTGGTTCCTGTACCTGACCATGCCCAAGGGCCCGATCCCCGACACCGCCAAGCTGGTTGCCTTCCTCGCGGTCCTCGCCTGGATGGGCTCGCTGGCCTACCGCGGCAAGCTGCCCCGCACCCGTCCGATCCTGCCGGGCGAGATCGCCACGCTCGATTAGGCTCGCGGCGCAGCCCGCCATCCGCTCATGACCGAGAGAACCCACCCCCTCACGATCCTGTGTGTCGCGACGTTCGAGAAGGGCGCGGAATTCCTGCAGGAGTGCCGGCGGCAGGGCTGCTCGGTGCTGCTGCTGACGACCGAGGCGCTGCGCGACGCACCCGGCTGGCCACGTGAGGCGATCGACGAGATCTTCGCGATTCCCGTCGGCATCTCACGGGACGACCTGCTCAAGGGCGTCAGCCATCTAACCCGCAGCCGGGCCATCGACCGGGTGGTCGCGCTCGACGACTTCGACGTCGAGACTGCCGCGCTGCTGCGCGAGCACCTGCGCGTGCCAGGCATGGGCGAGACCACGGCGCGGTACTTTCGCGACAAGCTGGCGATGCGGGTGCGGGCCCACGATC
>JACDAO010000148.1 GCA_013695405.1 Acidobacteriota bacterium
GAGTGCGACCCAGCCGAGTTCCTCCAGGACGTCGGCCGCGCGCTCGACCAGTCGCGCGCCATCGCGGAGCAGCGCGTGGCCGCCGGCGTTCAGGCCCGACCGGACGTCGCCGGGCACGGCCATCACGTCCCGCCCCTGTTCGAGTGCGAGCCGGGCGGTAATCAGCGAGCCGCTCCGTTGCGCGGCCTGCACCACGACCACCGCGCGGCACAGGCCGCTCAGGGTCCGGTTCCGCAACGGGAAGTGATGGGCCCGCGGGGCGGTCCCCGGGGCGAACTCGCTCACCAGGGCGCCGGCGGCGGCCAGTTGGTTGGCCAGCTCCCCGTGGTCACTCGGGTAGGGTTGGTCGACACCGCAGCCGAGCACGGCCAGGGACCGGCCACGGCTCAGCGCGCCGCGGTGTGCCGCGGCATCGACGCCGCGGGCGAAGCCGCTGGCCACGACCACGCCACTGGCCGCCAGATCGGCGGCAATTCGGAACGCGACCTCCCGTCCGGCGCTCGACGCGTGGCGGGAACCGACAACCGCGATGGCGGGGCCGAGGAGCGCGGCCGGGTCGCCACGGACCCAGAGCAGCAGCGGCGGATCGGGGATTGCGTCGAGCAGCGCCGGATAGGCCGGATCGGCGGGACCGATCGCGGTCAGGCCCAGCGCGTCGGCGCGACTGAGAGTCCGGTCGGCTTCGGCCCGCCAGTGCGCGGCCGCGCCCGGTCCATCCTGCGCCATCAGCTCGAGCGACCCGGCCAGCGTGGCGGGCGGCCACTGCCCCGCCGCCTTCAGGCGGGAGGCGGCGCGCGACGGCTGTGCTGCCGCCGCCAGGGCAACGGCGACCACGTCCAGCGGCGGCATCGGCATGTCCGAGGGCGGGTGCAAAGCCACCGCCAGATGCGGCCAGACGACAGTTTCAGACGTCCATTGACTTAGGGTGCAGCGCGTGGCAGTTCGCGCCACCTGAGGCAGCGGAGGCAGGTGTATAGTGACGATCATCTTCATATGACCAAGCACCGACCCTGGATGCTGGCGCTGGCCCTGGTGCTGAGCGCCTCTGGCGCGGCGTCTGCCGATGCGCGGAAGGACGCGCAATCGCAGGTCTCATTCGGCATCTCCGTGGCGCAGCGCGGGCTCTGGCAGGAAGCGGTGTTCCGCTGGGAGCGGGCCGCCGAGATCGACCCCACGTACGCCGCCGCGTACAACAATTTGGGGATCGCGTTCGAGCAGCTCGGCAAGTTCGAGCAGGCCGGCAAGGCATACGAAAAGGCGCTCGAGCTCGAACCGCAGAATCTGTCGATCCAGCAGAACTACGATCTCTTCAAGGAAATCAATGACCGCGCGAAGAGGAATTCCGGTAGCTAGCCTCGTCCTTGGCGCGGCGCTGTCGGTGGCAGGCTGCACCTCGGTCTTCGAAGTGCCCATCGACACGCCGATTCAGGCCAAGCTCGACGTGACGCCGTTCCAGCGCGTGCACGTGGTGGGCTTCGTCGCCGGCGGTGCCGAAGATGTCGACGCCAACATGGAGACGGTGCGGCTGCTGCGCAGTCAACTGCGGACCAAGAGCCGGCTGCGTGTGATCGAGGCCGACCCCCTGCCGCTACAGCAGGTGGCCCGCGAGCAGTCGGCGCCGGCAGCCCGCAGCGGCAACGGCGGTGGAGCGACCGACGCCGCGCCGGTGCCCGGCACGATGCCCTTCCCGGCCAGGATCCAGGACGAAAAGGATCTGGAGGCGTACGAGGCGCTGTTTGCCAACGCCGCCTACTGGAAGAAGATCGGCGAGGAGTTCCAGCAGCCGCTGATCGTCACTGGCACGGTCATCTTCCGTCCCCACCAGGCCTCGGGCATTGTCACGCAGGAGCGCGAGGTGTACGACCAGTTCGGGCGGCGCCAGGTGGTGCCGATGCGCGTCTACATGGAGCGCAAGGGCTACATCCTGCGGCCCAAATTCGTGTTCATCGACGGGCGGACTGGCGCGGTGCTCTACCAGGAAAGCTACCGCGAGGAGCGGCTGTACCCGACCCAGCAGAACGTGCCGGCGCTGTCGTCGTTCTTCGAGCAGATGGACGCGGTGCTGCCGTCGTTCCTGAATACGCTCAGCACCACCCGGGTCCGCGGTTCGCGCATCCTCCTCAAATAGGGCGGGCCTCGAGGGGCCTGCCTGTGCTATTCTCGCGACTTTGAGTCGGAGCCGAACCACGGGTCTGTCGCACCGCGCAGGAGAGTCCCAATCGTGTTTGCCATCATTCAAAGCGGCGGCCGCCAGGTGAAGGTCACCCCTGGTGCGGTCGTCACCGTCGACCGGGTCAATGTCGAACCGGGTCAGGAAGTCACCGTCGAGCAGGTGCTGCTCGTCGGTACTGACGGCGGCGACGTGCTGACCGGCGCGCCGTTCGTCTCCGGGGCCCGAATCATCGGCACCGTCGAAGGCGAGTCGCGCGGCCCGAAGATCCGCGTGTTCAAGAAGAAGCGCCGCAAGGGCATGCGCCGGACCAAGGGTCATCGCGCCACGTTCACGCGCATCCACATCAAGGACATCCTCGTCTAGGGACGAGCGAGGACGCACGGCATGGCTACAAAAAAGGGACAAGGCAGTTCGCGCAACGGGCGCGACAGCAACGCGCAGCGACTGGGCGTCAAGCAGCACGATGGCAACCTGGTGACCGGCGGGTCGATCCTCGTGCGCCAGCGCGGCCGCCGGTTCAACGCCGGGGTCAACGTCGGGCTGGGCAAGGACGACACGCTCTTTGCCAAGGTCGGCGGGGTGGTGAAGTTCGAAGACCACGGCGCGCGCGGTCGGTACATCAGCGTGCACCCGGTCGGCGTCGACGCGCAGACGGCCGACTAGACCATCTGTCGGGACAGGCCGGCTGCGGTCCCATTTCCCGCATGTTCGTCGACGAAGTCGACATCAATGTCCGTGCCGGGGCTGGTGGACGTGGCGCCATCAGCTTCCGCCGCGAGAAGTTCATTCCCCGCGGCGGTCCTGATGGTGGCGACGGCGGCGACGGCGGGTCGGTGCACCTGCTCGCCAGTCCCCACCACAACACCCTTGTCAGCTACCGCTTCCACCCCGATTTCGCCGCCCAGCCCGGCGGTCCTGGCCAGGGCTCGCTCCGCACCGGCAAGTCGGGCAAGGATCTCGAACTCCCGGTCCCGCCCGGCACTGTCGTCTACCAGATCGACGAACTCGGACACCCGACCCAGATCGCCGACCTGACCGAGGCCGGCGATCGTGTGCTGGTGGCCAAGGGCGGCCGCGGCGGACGTGGCAATGCGCGCTTCACCTCGGCGGTGAACCGTGCGCCGCGCCGCGCTGACCCGGGTGGCGCAACCGAGGTGATGATTCTGCGGCTGCGGATGAAGCTGCTGGCCGACGTCGGCCTGGTCGGCTATCCCAACGTCGGCAAGTCGACGTTGATTGCGCGGGTCTCGGCGGCGCGACCGAAGATTGCCGACTACCCGTTCACGACGCTGGTGCCGAACCTCGGCGTCGTGGCGATGAGCGGCGACCGCAGCTTCGTCGTCGCCGACGTGCCCGGGCTGATTGAGGGCGCGCACCGCGGCAAGGGCCTCGGCCATCGTTTCCTCGGCCACGTCGAGCGCACCAAGGTCCTGCTGCACATCGTCGACGTCAGCGAGGCGTCGAATCGCGATCCGGTGGACGATCTCGACGTGATCCGACACGAGCTCGAGCTGTACACCCCGAACTCGGACACGCTCGATCCCGACGCGCTGCCGCTGGCGGCACGGCCGCAGGTGGTGGCGGCCAACCGCATCGACGTGCTGAACGACCCGGAACGGATCGCGGCACTGCGCGCCAGGGCCGAGGCGCTCGGGCTGCCTTTCTTCGCAATCTCGGCGGTGACTGGCGAGGGCGTGCCGGCCTTGCTCGAAGGGCTGTGGCCGTACATCGCGCTGGTGAAGGCCGAGTCGGAGAGCCAGCCGGCCACGCCGCGGGTGGCGCCGCTCGACGAGGAGCCGCCGCCGGACCTCTACGAATGAGGCGCGCCCTCTTGCGCGTCGGCGTGCTCGGTGGCACGCTCGATCCAGTGCACGTCGGACATCTCGCTGCCGCGCGCGTGGCCTCCAGGGCGCTGGCTCTCGACCGGGTGTGGCTGGTGCCCGCACACGTGCCCGCGCTCAAGCCGACGCCGGGCGCCTCGCCGTGGCACCGGTTCGCGATGGCCGCACTGGCGGCGCAGGACGAAGACCACATCGCGGTCAGTGATCTGGAGTTGTCGCGCCCCGGTCCGACTTACACCATCGACACGCTGCACGCGCTCGCGGCCGACGGCTACGCGGCGTCGCAGATCTTCTTCATCACCGGCGCCGACGCGTTTGCAGGAATTGCCGCGTGGCACCGGTTTCCTGACGTCCTGGACGCCGCCCACCTGGCGGTGGTGACTCGCCCCGGACATGCCGTGCCAGACGACGTCCTGAACCATCCGGCGATCGCACCGCGCCTGACCGGTGAAGACCCGGCGGAGCGGGCGGCGGGGGCCGACGCCACTGGATCCTGCAGGATCTGGCTGATTTCCGCGGACACTCCGGACGTCTCGTCGTCCGAGATCCGTGAACGCATCATTACTGGACAGGAGGTCGGGACCCGTGTGCCGGCCTCCGTGGCCGTGCACATCCGCCGGCACGGCCTGTACACCTCGACCTAGGCGGAGAGACGCTTGCATGGCGAAGACTGACGCGCAGCGGGCCGAATACGTGCCCGCACCGATTCCAGAGGATGTCCGCGCCGCGGTCGATGCGGCGCTCGACAAGCAGGCGACGCGAGTGACGGTGCTGGACCTTCGGGCGGACCAGGCCTTTGCCGACTTCTTCATCATCTGCACCGGGTCCAATATTCGCCAGGTGCAGGCGATCGCCGATGCTGTCGAAGCACGCCTCAAGGCATTGGAGGTTCGCCCGGCGCACGTCGAGGGCTACGACCGTGCCGAGTGGATCCTGCTCGACTACTTCGACTTCATCGTCCACGTCTTCACGCCGGACACGCGCGAGTTCTATTCGCTCGAGCGCCTGTGGGGCCGGGCCGCCCGCACCGAGATGGCCGAAACGCGCTGAGGCGGTCCTGCCCTCGCCGCTGGACACCGCGCTGGTGTTCCTGCTGGCCTCCCGCTGCGTCGCGTGCGGACGCGTGCTGCCGCTGCCGAGCCGCGGCCCGGTCTGCCAGGCCTGCTGGACTGACGTCCCCTGGCTCGCCGAGCCATTGTGCCGTCGCTGCAGCGCGCCGCTGGTCGATGGCGCGAGGTGCCGCTGCCCGGACCTGCCCGCCGGCCTCGACGCGATCGCCTGCGCGGCGACCTATGCCGGCACCGCGCGCGGCATCCTGCACGCCTTCAAGTACGGTGGGCACCAGACGCTCGGCGACGGCCTGGCCGCCGCCCTCCAGCAACACCCACACCTTGACCTGGACGACGTCGATCTGGTGGTGCCGGTGCCGCTGCATCCCTGGCGGCGATGGCGGCGCGGGTTCAACCAGGCCGAGCGGCTGGCCTCCGGACTCGGCCCGCCGGTGCTGCAC